>NZ_JBHXNW010000093.1:0-24283 GCF_042717365.1 Streptomyces sp. NPDC058534 | reverse complement strand
CGGCGGGGCGCCGGGGGTGCGCCGGGGCCCGGCGCGCACCCGCCCGGGCGGGGGGGGATGGCCCGGGCGGCGCGGCCCGCCCGCCGGGGGGGCCGCTCGCGTCGCGCGCCCCCACGTTTCCTCAGGCGGGCTTTCCCGTCGAGCGGCCCCCGTCCCTCAGGCGGGCGCCGGTCGCGTCCGTGCCGCCTTCGTCTCGGCCACCGCGAGCCCCGCCACCGAGCCGAGCATCAGCAGCGTGCCGGCCAGGGTCGCCGCCGTGAGGTGCTCCCCGAGCAGCAGGACGGCGAGCGCCGCCGCACTGACCGGCTCCAGGAGCATGATCACGGAGACGGTGGCGGACCGGACCACGGCCGCTCCGGCGAAGTAGAGCCCGTAGGCGAGGGCGGTCGGCACGGCGGCGACGTACACCAGCAGCCACCCGAGCCGGACCGGTTCGGCGGTGTGCGGCAGCAGCCCCTCGGCGAGGGCGAGCGGCAGCAGGCACAGGCTGGTGACGGCGAAGGCCCCCACGGACGTGCTGCCGGCGTCCGCCCCGCCGTCGCGGCCCCACCAGCGGGTGAGCAGTGTCATCACCGAGTATCCGACGGCGGACAGCAGCGCGAGGAGCACGCCCGACAGGCGGACGGTCGTGCTCCCTCCGCCGAGGACGAGCACGACGAGCCCGGCGAGCGCGCCGACGACAGCGGTGGCACCGCCCAGTCCGAGGTGTTCGCCGAGGGCGAGGCGCGCGCCGAGCGCGATCAGCACCGGCCCGGCGCCCAGCGTGATGACGGTGGCCACGGCCAGCCCGGTGGACTGCACCGCGGCGAAGTAGGCGGTCTGGAACACCGCGAGCCCGAGGCCGGTGACGAGCGCCCGCCGTGCCTTGCGGGCGAACAGCTCGGACACGGCCGCCCTCCGCACACGGGGACGCAGCGGGCGGGCGGCGAGCAGCAGGACGAGTCCCACCGCGCAGCGCCAGAAGGACAGGGCGACGGGCCCCATGTCGCTGGACCGGTAGACCAGCGAGGCGGCGGCACCGGCGGTGCCCCAGGCGACACCGGCGACGATCAGATAGATGAGGCCACGCCCGACGGGCAGGCCGGAGACGGCATTCGACACGAGTTCTCTCCGCAGACGCGCACGAGGCGCGGAAGTTCGGAGCGGCCCCGGAACGACCGGGGGCGCGAGGACTGCGTCTGCGGGCAGCACCGTCCGGCCCGGCGACCACGCGCCGGGCTCGTCACAGGGGCCCGCCTCAGGCGGCCGGAGGCGGGAGGACGAGTGCGTCGGAGTGCATGATCCGCACCCTAGGCCGCCGTTCCCCGCCGGGACAACTCCCTTTCCTCCCCGCCGCTCGCCACCGGTTCCGCGGAGCCCTTGGCGGGCGTCGAGGACTGGGCGATGAAGGCGCCGGCCAGCACCACGACGCCGCCGACGATCTGCGGGGCGGAGAGGTGCTCGCCGAGCAGCACCCAGGCCAGGACGGTCGCGACGACCGCTTCGAGGCAGGCCACGACGCCGGCGACCTGCGGAGACAGCCGGCGCACGGCCACCACGCCGGTGACGTAGGCGAGGACCGTGGCGATGAACACGATCCAGGCGAGCAGCAGGGCCGCGGCGACCGGGGTGCCGTCCATGGGGGCGGTGTGGCCGAGGACGGACCAGTCCATCGACCAGGGGCGGGCCACGACGGTGAGCACGGCGGCCCCGACGAGCAGGCCGTAGGCGATCACGCCGAGCGGGTCGGGGGCCTCGTCACCGGCGTCGCTGCCCTGGTCGGACAGGACGAAGTAGCCGACCTGGCAGCAGGCGGCGCCGAGCGCGAGCAGCAGTCCGACGGCGTCGAAGCGCAGGCCCGACCAGACCTCCACCACACAGGCGAGACCACCGACCGCGAGGACCACGCCGAGTGCCGCGGCCCGTGTCACCGGCCGCCGCTGCACGAACCGGACCCAGCCCAGGACCAGGGCGGGCGCCAGGTACTCGACGAGCAGGGCGACGCCTACGGGGATGCGGGAGATGGCCGCGAAGTAGCAGGCCTGCACACCGGCCACGGCGAGCAGGCCGAACCCGGCGAGCAGTCCGGGGCGGCGGCGCAGCAGGTCTCGATGGCGCACGGCGAGCGGCAGCATCACCAGGGCGGCGCCTGCCACGCGCAGCCAGACCACGTGGAGCGGGTCGAGGCCCGCTTCGATGAGCGGCTTGGCCGCGACTCCGGAACCGCCGAAGGCGACCGCGGACGCGAGCGCCAGGCCGAGCCCGGTGCCCTTGCCGCGGCTGCCGCCAGCGCTGTCAGACGTATGCACCGGCACATGATGACAGGGGTCGACATGACCGTCACCCCCAATGACACCTGTCTCACCGACTGGACGTCCGGGGCGGGCCGGTGGTGGGTGTGGGGGCGGGACGGGCCGGAAGGGCGGCCCGGCGACGCGTGGGGCCGAGGAGCCGAACCTCGGGGCTCAGGACGCCGGTTCGAAGTACCGCTCCACGTCGGCGACCACCGTGCGCGGCTCGACGGCCGCGCGGGCCAGGACCTCGACGGCGCGCGCCTGCGGGTCCGCGACCAGGGCGGCGAGCAGGTCGACACCGCAGGCCCGGACGGTCCCGCGCCGTGCGGCACGCGCGCCGGCCTCCTCCATGGCCGCCGCGGCCAGCGGCGAGAACCCCGCGACGCCGGTCACGAGGGGGACGGCACCGGAGTCCTCGACGGCACTCTGCCAGCGCAGGCCGTAGCCGATGCTGCGCTGTACGAGGTAGCCGAGCAGCCGGGCGATCCGGGGCCCGTCCCCGAGCACCGCCCGGACCTCGCCGTCGGACTCCAGGAGGGAGTGCAGCAGATGGGCCGTGTCGACCTGCCGGTCACCGTCCCGCACCGCCCTGCGGCGGGCGCCGGAGACCGCCGACGCCAGTTCCGCGGTGAACCGGTCATCGAGGTCGGTGCCGTCCGGGCGCCGGCCGTCCTGCTCGCCGGCCGACTGCCGGGGGATACGGGGTTGCACATCTCCCAGCTCACCAGCCCCAGCCGAGCGAGTCATCCCCGAGGGGGAGCATTTCGGCGTCCCACACAGAGTGGACCCGCCCGGCCGGAATCTCCTCCTTACGGATGAGATCAAGCCGTTTCGCCCTGGCCGCGCGCCGTCAGTCCTCGTCGGCGAGGATCAGGTACAGCTTCTTGCGGGCGTCACCGATGACGGCGAGCGCCTTCTCCCGCTGCTCCTTGCTGCCGGTCTTCCAGACCTGGCCGAACGCCTCCATCAGCCCGAACCCGGCCTGCCGGATGTCGTTCAGGGCCTCCCAGTCGACCCCCCGCGAGGCCTCTTCCCAGGGTGCGTCGGGGCCTTCCTCGGCCGCGGCGCGGCCCTCCTCGGTGAGGGCGAAGAGCTTCTTGCCGCCCTCGCTCTCGCTGGCGATCAGACCCTCGTCCTCCAGCAGCTGGAGGGTGGGGTACACCGAACCGGGGCTGGGCTTCCACGCCCCGCCGCTGCGCTCGGCGATCTCCTGGATCATCTCGTAACCGTGCATCGGCCGGTCCTTCAGGAGGGCCAGGATGGACGCCCTCACGTCGCCTCGCCGTGCCCTTCCCCTGGGACCGCCGCGCCCTCGGCCGCCCCAGGGGCCGCCGTGACCGAAGCCCGGCCCGAAGGGACCACCGGGGCCGCCGCCGGGACCACCCGGCCCGAAGGGACCGAAGGCCGCACGCCGGCCGTCGAAGCCGCCGCGGCCGTAGGGGCCGCCTTCTCCGCGGCCGTGTCCACCATGTCCACGCTCGTATCCGTGGGTATGCATCGCAATCACTCCATTCAGTCGTTGATCTGTCGCGATACCTCAACGATATATCGGAACGTATCGCAGAGCAAGCCCCGTAGCGCTGAGCGAGGTCTGCCGGCTGAACGGGCGGGTATCCCGCACCCGGCCCACGATCGACGTCGAACCCGGTCCAGCGACCGGCGATTGGCCTTGGTCCGCGGCGCCGCGCGGCGTCTAGCGTCGGGGCATGCGTATCCGAATCGTCGACGCCTTCACCGACCGGCCCTTCGCCGGCAACCCCGCCGGGGTCCTGCTCCTCGACGCCTTCCCGGACGACGACCGACTGCAGCGGGTCGCCCTGGAGGTCAATCACGCCGAGACCGCGTTCGCCCACCCCCTGCCCGAGGGCGGCGAGGCCGACTGGGCACTGCGCTGGTTCACGCCGGCCACCGAGGTCGCGATGTGCGGCCACGCGACCCTCGCCACGGCCCACGTGCTGCTCACCACCGGCGCCCACGAGGGCCCGGTGCGGTTCGCCACCCGCAGCGGCGTGCTCGTGGCGACACCCCGCGAGGACGGGTCGGTCACCCTGGACTTCCCGACCGCGCCGCTGACTCCGGTCGAGACCCCGGAGGGCGTCGCCGAGGCCCTCGGCGCCGAGCCCCTCACCGTCCTCGACACCGGGCCGAACATCGGCGACCTGCTGGTCGAGGTCGCCGACGAGCGCACCGTGCGCGGCCTGACGCCGGACCACAAGGCGCTGGGCGCCCACTCCGCGCGCGGCATCATCGCCACCGCCCGCGCGGATGATCCCACGCAGGGATACGACTTCGTCTCCCGCTGCTTCTTCCCGAACGTCGGCATCGACGAGGACCCGGTCACCGGCAGTGCCCACACGGCCCTCGCGCCCTTCTGGTCCGAGCGCCTTGGCCGGCCCGCCCTCACCGGGCTCCAGGCCTCTCCCCGCTCCGGCCGGGTCCGCACGGAGCTGCGGGGCGAGCGCACGCTGCTCAGCGGCAGCGCGGTGACGGTGATCGAGGGCGAGTTGCTGGCCTGAGCGGTCGGCGGGGCGGGGCGGGTACTGTCACGCGCCACGCGACCCGGGACGCGCACGCCGTTCCCCGCCCCGCGCGTTCACGCCGTCGGCAGCCAGTCAACCTTCCCGGCCAGCAGCGCGTAGCCGACGAAGGCCCCGATGTCGAGCAGTGAGTGCGCCACCACCAGCGGCCCCACGCGCCCCCAACGGCGGTACAGGTACACGAAGACGACGCCCATCACCATGTTGCCGATGAAGCCGCCGATGCCCTGGTAGAGGTGGTACGACCCGCGCAGCACCGAGCTGGCCGCCAGCGAGGCGCCCGCGCTCCAGCCGAGCTGGTCGAGCCGGCGCAGCAGATAGCCGACCACGATGACCTCCTCCAGGACGGAGTTCTGCACCGCCGAGAGGATCAGTACGGGGTACTTCCACCACACCTCGGGCAGGGCCTCGGGCACCACGGTGAGGTTGAAGCCGAGGCCACGGGCGGCCAGGTAGAAGGCGATCCCGGTGCTGCCGATGGCGGCGGCGACGGCGGCCCCGCGGCCCAGGTCGGGCCACGGCCGGGTGCGGTCGAAGCCGAGGGCTCGCAGGCCGCTGCCCTCCCGGAGCAGGAAGTGCGCGACGAGGGCGACGGGGACGAGGGCCGTGGTGATGCCGAAGAGCTGCCAGGCCAGGTCCAGCCAGGGACGGCCGGGTGCCGCGGAGGCGTTGAGGGTGGCCGCCTGGTCCTTGAGCCCGCCGGGCCGGGTGACCGAGCCGATGAAACTGATGAGGGCGGACACCCCGCTCGCGCCCAGCGACAGCGCCAGGACCAGCAGCGTCTCGTCACGCAGGGTCCGCCGTGAGAGCCGCTCCGGGGGGACCTGCTCCCCGACGACCGGCTTGTGAGGGAACGAATCGTCCACCGGGCCCGCCTCCGCCATGCACACCTGCCTCCAGCTGTGACGTCACAGCTTGCCCGATCAGTATGAGACGGTGCGCGGCGGGGCCCGGGGCCGACCCGGCGTCGACCCGGCGTCGACCCGGTGTGGGTCAGCCCAGCGGCGCCGGCTCCGGGAGGCCCACCGGCCACAGGTGCACGGGATCGCCCTCGCGCATCAGCTCGACGTAGCGGCGGGTCGTGGCGGCCAGCGCGTCCTCCCGGGACAGCCCCGCCTCCAGCGCCCGGTGGAAGGTGGCCGCCTGCCAGGACGCGCCGTTCACCCGGCGCCGGCACCGCTCCTCGATCACACCGAGGTACAGGTCCCGGTCGGCGGGCTCGACACCCCACGCGTCCAGCCCCGCCTCGGCGAGCGGCAGCAGTTCGTCGCGTACGAGGACGGCGGCGTCGACCTCGATGGTGCCGCCCAGCCGGCCGCGGCGGGGCCACTCGAAGCGGGCGTCGATGCCGTGCCGGCACGCGGCCTCGAAGTTGGCGGCGGCGGCCTCGAACGGCAGCCGGGTCCACACCGGCCGGGGCTCCTCGGCGAGCGCGCGCACCACACCGTAGTAGAAGGCCGCGTTGGCGATGACGTCGGTGACGGTGGGTCCGGCGGGCAGGACGCGGTTCTCCACCCGGAGGTGCGGGACGCCGTCGGCGATGTCGTAGACGGGGCGGTTCCAGCGGTAGACGGTGCCGTTGTGCAGGACGAGTTCGGCGAGCGAGGGCACACCGCCGGCGTCCAGGACCTCCAGCGGGTCCTCGTCGTCGCAGATCGGCAGCAGCGCGGGGAAGTAGCGCCGGTTCTCCTCGAACAGGTCGTAGGCCGAGGTCACCCAGCGCTCCCCGAACCAGGTGCGCGGCCGGACGCCCTGGGCCTGGAGCTCGGGCGGGCGGGTGTCGGTGGACTGCTGGAACAGTGGAGGGCGCGACTCGCGCCACAGCTCGCGGCCGAACAGGAAAGGCGCGTTGGCGCCGACGGCGATCTGCGCGGCGGTGACCGCCTGCGCCGCGTTCCACACGTCGGCGAAGCGGTCCGGGGTGACCTGGAGGTGCAGTTGCACCGAGGTGCAGGCGGCCTCGGGCGCGATGGACTTGGAGGTGCAGGTCAGACGCTCCACCCCCTCGATGTCGAGGGTGAAGTCCTCGCCGCGGGCGGCCACGATCTGGTCGTTGAGCAGGGCGTAGCGGTCTACGGCGGAGAGATTGGAGGAAACGAGATCGTCCCGGTCCAGGGTCGGCAGAATTCCGATCATCGCGATTCCCGCGTCGACCTCGCCGGCCTTGCGGTCCGCATATGCCAGAGACGTACGGATCTCCTCGGCGAGCCGGTCGAATACCCGGCCGCCCAAGCGGTGGGGAGCGATGTTGACTTCCAGGTTGAACATGGCGAGTTCTGTTTGGAAGTCCCGGCTCGCGATGCGTTCGAGGACTTGCGCATTCAACATTTTCGGCATCCCGTCGGCACCGACGAGATTCAATTCGATCTCCAGCCCCATCAGGTTCTTCGGTTCGTCGAACCGCTTCTCCGCCAGAAGCCGCTCCAGACCCGTCAGGCACCGCTGTAGCTTCTCGCGGTAGCGCTGGCGATCGGACAGGTCGAACTGACCTGCCGCGACCTTCTCCCCCATGGAAGCGTCCCTTCTGAGAGCGGTAGTCGAAGATCCGGCCGCCGGTGGCCGGTCAGGTTGGATGATGCCCAGCCGAAGCGATCGATAACGTCCCCACGGCGGCCCGGCACCCGCTACGCTGTGCCGATGTGACCGGTGGCACATTCACCAGGCATGGCGCGTGGAGCAGTTTCCGGGTCCGGTAACTCGTGAAAAACGCCGACGACAATTGGCCGACCGCTCGGTGAACATTCCCCGAGGTCATCGTCGTACACCGGCCTGGAAATCCGGAGAAATCCCGCATGCCGACGGCCGAATACAACCTTGTACTGGTTGCCGGAATCGGCTAGCCGAAACACAGTCTGAACACATGTCGTATAAACTCCGCAGACAAGGCAGAAGACCGGCGCCCACGGTCGAAGGATGTCGCCGTCGAGCTGACACGCGGCAGACCTCACCCCCTTCTCGGTTCCCGGACCCCGGCCCCTGCCTCCCCAGCCACGTGAGCTGACAGCGTCGTCCGCCCCGCTCCGCCCTCGCGCCACCGTGCCTTCGAATGAGAGGCGACCCACCATGCCCCTGCGTGTCCCGCCGGCCCCCGCGCCCGCCCTGCGCTCCGTCCTCACCGCCCTCTCCTCGCCCACCGCGGTCCGGGAGGCCCGGACTCCCGCGCTGCTCGGCGCCCAGGGCCCCGTCGCGCCCGAACTGCCGCTGCCCGTGCACGTCCTGGACCGGGTGACGGCGGACGGCGCGACGGCGACGCGGCTGACCGGGTGGCGGTTCCTGATCCGCTGCGGCGACCGGGCGGTGGCGGCCGCGGAGACCATGCTGACGCCGGACGGCTGGGCGTTCTCGCACTTCTTCGAGGGCCCCTACGTCGCCTCGACCGAACGCGCGCTGCGGCAGGCCGAGTCGGTGCCCCAGTCCTACCAGCCGCGTCTGCTGTCGGTTCCCGAGCTGTACATGCTCACGCTGTGGCTGCACGGCGACTGCGCCGCGGACGCCGCCGCCGGCCACCCCGCGGCCACCGACCTGCTGGTACCGCTGGCTCCCGCGCCTCCGGGCATCGCGGCCCACCGTCCGCACCGGGTCGCCGAGCTGCTGCCGGTCCTCACGCACCGGGTCACGCCGACGGGGCTGCTCAGCTCGCCCGCCTGACCCGCCTCGCACCCACCCGCGCGGACTAGCCTCATTCGGCCATGCCGAACCACCCGAAGTGACAGTCCAGTTGAGCTGAACCGTCCGCGCGGGTGATGCGTCATCGACCTGTGAGAAGCGGTGCTGCGAAATACCTGCGGATCGACGCCCGTGGGGCAACACTGGGTTCGGACCGACTTAAACATACGGGGGGCGGCCATGAACAACGCTTCACGCCGCGGGACAGACAAGACAGCGAACTCATCCATCACCACAGACCGAGAGACCCCACTCATGTGTCAGCACCAGCCACCGTGCCCGTCAGCCGACTCCGCCGACCGGGAATCCGCCCGCCTCGTGGCGCACCACCCGGAGCAGGGCTGGAGCCTGCTGTGCAACGGCGTCGTCCTCTTCGAGGACACCGGTGAGCTTCTGCCGGACGGCCAGATCATCGCCCCGCACCGCCCTGTCGGCGCGGGTCTGATCGCCGCCGCCTGAGCACCCGCCGACCGGGGTGAGGTCACTCCGGCCGGCGAATCATGGGGCCGGCCCGCAGCCACGGCTGTGAACCGGCCCCGACGTGCGTCCAGGGCTGATCACTCCGCGTAGTCCGCTGTGCCGACGCGGTCATGGGCTCCCCCTTCCCGGCGCCTCCGGCTACGCCTTCCGTCCGAACCGCCGACGCGGCGCGCGCACCACGACCTGCCCGAAGCTGACCTCTCCCGCTATCTGCACCCGCAGGGTCACGGGGGTCCCGGCGTCGGCCGTCCGAGCCACCTTCACCTTGGCGTAGCTCGCGACCAGTGAGTCGGTGTCCACCACGATGCCGGGCCGCGTCACGAGCTTCAGCGTGCCACCGCGCAGGGCCAGGTCGATGTGGAGGGTGCCGTGGGTGATCACCGCTCGGGCGAGGTCGAGCGTCACCTCTCCCCAGTCCGACCGGATCTCCATCCGCCGCGGCACCACCCAGCCCTCACCCCTCCGAGTGGACGCCCCCTCCTGCTCGATACGGACGACGTCCTTGGCCTCGGCCAACAACTGTCCGTCCCGCGCCACCGGCAGGTCGGCCGTCAGCGCGGCCAGCTCGCCCAGCGTGCGTGCGGAGAGTGCCGCCCCGACCCGCTCGTCCAACTCCTCGGCGGTCAGCATGCCGTCGCCCGCGGCGGCGCTCAGCACGTCCACGGCACTGTCACGGTCCGCGTGCGAAGCCCGGAACGCGAGCGTTCCACCTCCCGCTGAGGGCTGTACCGACATCGCTCCACCCCGATCTCCCCGGGGGCATCCCGTACGCACCCCGCCACGCGACATACTAGCGCTATATCGCGTCATACCCAACGCTCGAGGCACCCGGCACAGCCCCCACCTCAGGGCTACGGTGCGCCCATGAGCCTGAGCATCCGCAACCAACTCCCCGGCACCGTCACCGCCGTCACCCCGGGCGAGGCCATGGCGACGGTCAAGGTCCGCCTCTTGGGCGGCCAGGACCTCACTTCGGCGATCACGCGGGACGCGGCCGAGGACCTGGCGCTCGCCGCCGGGACCGCCGTCCGGGCCCTCGTGAAGTCCACGGAGGTCGCGCTGGCCACCGGGCGCGTCGAGGGCCTGTCGATCCGCAACAGGCTGCCCGGCACCATCACCGCGCTCACCACCGGCGGCGCGATGACGTCCGTCGGGATCGCCGTCGAGGGCGCCGCGCTGACCGCCGTCGTCACCAAGGAGGCCGCCGAAGACCTGGGCCTGTCCGTCGGCGCTCCCGTCATCGCGCTGATCAAGTCGACGGAGGTGTCGCTCGCGACCACGTGACACGACAAGAGGCTCCGTACCGACCCGATGGGCCGGCACGGAGCCTCTCGTCGTACTGGGCGTACTAGGGGATCAGTCCTCGTAGGCGTCCAGCGGCGGGCAGGAGCAGACGAGGTTCCGGTCACCGAAGGCCTGGTCGACGCGGCGCACCGGCGGCCAGTACTTGTCGGCGGCGGACACCCCGGCCGGGAAGACGGCCTCCTCGCGCGTGTACGCGTGGTCCCACGCGCCGCCCAGGGCCGCGGCGGTGTGCGGGGCGCTCCCCAGCGGGTTGTCGTCGGCGGGCCAGATGCCGGAGCCGACCTTCTCGATCTCCGCGCGGATGGCGATCATCGCCTCGCAGAACCGGTCCAGCTCGGCCAGGTCCTCGGACTCGGTCGGCTCGATCATCAGCGTGCCGGCCACCGGGAACGACATCGTCGGCGCGTGGAAACCGTAGTCGATCAGCCGCTTGGCGACGTCGTCGACGCTCACGCCGGTCGCCTTGGTCAGCGGACGCAGGTCGATGATGCACTCGTGCGCGACCAGCCCGCCGGGGCCGGTGTACAGCACCGGGAAGTGCGGCTCCAGCCGCTTGGCGATGTAGTTGGCGGACAGCACGGCCACCTGCGTGGCGTGCTTGAGGCCCTCGCCGCCCATAAGCCGCACGTACGACCAGGAGATCGGCAGGATGCCGGCCGAGCCCCAAGGCGCCGCCGAGATCGGTCCGACGCCCGTCTGCGGGCCGGCCGCGGGCTGCATCGGGTGGTTGGGAAGGTACGGCGCCAGATGCGACCGTACGGCCACCGGGCCGACGCCGGGACCGCCGCCGCCGTGCGGGATGCAGAACGTCTTGTGCAGGTTCAGGTGGGAGACGTCGCCGCCGAAGTGGCCGGGCTTGGCGAGGCCGACCAGGGCGTTGAGGTTGGCGCCGTCCACGTAGACCTGACCGCCGGCGTCGTGCACCCGGCCGCAGATGTCGGCGACGTGCTCCTCGAAGACACCGTGCGTGGACGGGTACGTGATCATCAGCACGGCGAGCTGGTCACGGTGCTGCTCGATCTTGGCGCGCAGGTCCTCGATGTCGATCTCGCCGTCCTCGGCGGTCCTGACGACGACGACCTTCATGCCGGCCATCACCGCGCTGGCGGCGTTGGTGCCGTGCGCGGAGGACGGGATGAGGCAGACCGTGCGCTGCTCGTCGCCGTTGGCCCGGTGGTATCCGCGTACGGCGAGCAGGCCCGCGAACTCGCCCTGCGACCCGGCGTTGGGCTGGAGCGAGACCTTGTCGTACCCGGTGACCTCGGCGAGCCGCTCCTCCAGCTCGCGGATGAGGGTCAGGTAGCCCTGCGCCTGCTCGGCGGGCGCGAAGGGGTGCAGCGCACCGAACTCGGACCAGGTGACCGGCTCCATCTCGGTGGTGGCGTTGAGCTTCATGGTGCAGGAGCCCAGCGGGATCATGCCGCGGTCCAGCGCGTAGTCCCGGTCGGCCAGGCGGCGCAGGTAGCGCAGCATCGCGGTCTCGGAACGGTACTGGTGGAAGACGGGGTGGGTCAGGAATTCGTCGGTGCGCTGCAGCGCCTCGGGCAGCGTCTCCTCGGTCTCCGCGTCCAGCGCCTCGACGTCGCCGTCCACGCCGAAGGCGTGCCACACCCCGCCGGCCTGGGCGCGGGTCGTGGTCTCGTCGCAGGCGAAGGAGACGTGGTCGGCATCGACGAGGCGCAGGTTGACGCCGTTGTCACGGGCGGCGTGGACGACCTCGGCGGCCCGGCCGGGCACCCGCGCGGTAACCGTGTCGAAGTAGGCGCCGTGCACGATCTCGACCCCGCCGGCGGCGAGACCGGCGGCGATGACCGAGGCGTAGCGGTGCGTGCGGCGCGCGATGGCCCGCAGCCCCTCCGGGCCGTGGTAGACGGCGTACATGCCGGCCATGACGGCGAGCAGCACCTGCGCGGTGCAGATGTTGCTGGTGGCCTTCTCGCGGCGGATGTGCTGCTCGCGGGTCTGCAGGGCGAGGCGGTAGGCCTTGTTGCCGTCCGCGTCCACGGAGACGCCGACGAGGCGGCCGGGCAGGCTGCGCGCGAACTTCTCGTGCACGGCCATGTAGCCGGCGTGCGGCCCGCCGAAGCCCATGGGCACACCGAAGCGCTGGGTGGTGCCGACGGCGATGTCCGCGCCCAGCTCACCGGGCGAGGTGAGCAGGGTGAGGGCGAGCAGGTCGGCGGCGACGGTGACGAGCGCGCCGAGCTCGTGCGCCCGGTCGATGACGGGCTTGAGGTCGCGGACGGCACCGGAGGCGCCCGGGTACTGGATCAGGACGCCGTTGATCTCCCGCTCGGCCACCTCGGCGGGGATGCCCTCGCTCAGGTCGGCGACGACGACCTCGACGCCGGTCGGCTCGGCGCGGGTCCGGATCACGGCGACGGTCTGCGGCAGCACGTCCGCGTCGACCAGGAAGAGGCCCTTCTTGTTCTTGCCCATGCGCCGGGACAGCGCCATCGCCTCGGCGGCGGCGGTGCCCTCGTCGAGCAGCGAGGCACCGGAGGTGGGCAGGCCGGTCAGCTCGGCGACCATGGTCTGGAAGTTGAGCAGGGCTTCCAGGCGGCCCTGGGAGATCTCGGGCTGATACGGCGTGTACGCGGTGTACCAGGAGGGGTTCTCCATGACGTTGCGCAGGATGACCGGCGGGGTGAAGGTGCCGTAGTAGCCGAGGCCGATCATGGAGTCGAGGACCTGGTTGCGGTCGGCCAGCGAGCGCAGTTCGGCCAGTACCTCGGACTCGGAGCGGGCGCCGGGCAGGTCCAGCGCGTCGGCGTTCTTGATCACATCCGGCACCGCGGCGGCCGTCAGCTCGTCGAGCGAACCGTAACCGACCTGCGCGAGCATCTTGGCCCGGGCCTCGTGGTCGGGGCCGATGTGGCGCTGCTCGAACGGCGCTGCCTGTTCGAGTTCGGTGAGCGGAATGCGGTGGGCGGTCATTGCGGAGGCCTCCTGGTCTGACGACCTTCGAGGGGCACCACGGCGCGGGTACCCGGACGGCCTCCCCCTCTGTCATCTCAACCTGAGAGCTTCACCGGGGCGCCCCGAAGGCTTCCCGGCTTTCACCGTCGGTGAGAGCGGACGCCGTCGACACCCGCTCTGCTTTCCAGAGTGACCTCGTCCGTGCGGTACGTGAGCCTGAGAGATTCCGGGGAGGATTTGCTCCTTCGGCGCCTCCGATGGTGTCCGGAGGACTCTCCCGCGCGGGGTCAGCAGCCGTTTGCCAGCGTACCAGCGAGCCCGCCGCACGGACCTTCGAGTGGCCGACCGGCCATATGTAGTTTTTTGTAGTACTTACTGATGATTCGGCGGCTGGTGTGCGACCCCAGTGCGACCAAGTGGAGGGCCCGTGCGTACTGACATCGACCCGCGGAACCTGATAGGCCGCAAGGCGTTCGACCGCGACGGCACCAGAATCGGCACCGTGGACGAGGTGTATCTGGACGATGCCACCGGCGTGCCCGAATGGGCGGCCATCCGCACCGGCCTTTTCAGCAGGGACGCCTTCGTACCCCTGGAGCCCAGCGAGCTGGTCGAGGGAGCCCTGCGCGTGCCCTTCGACCGGGCCCTGATCAAGGAGGCACCGGACTTCGGCGTCGGCCGCCACCTCTCGCCGGAACAGGAACTCCAGCTGTACCACCACTACGGTCTCGACGTGGCCCCCGCTCCCCCGCTGCCCGACCACGACTTCGGCAGGCTGGCGGGCAAGGGCAACGAGGACGGCTAGCCGGCCACCGGTCTGGCAGGGCCTTCGCCGGGTCTTCGCGAGTCGGACGGAACCAGCGGCAGCGGATCCGCCGGCGTCAGCTCCGGGTCGTCCATCGGAAAGGTCCGTACCCGCCCGGTCGGCGAGTACGGCGTCTCGAAGCGCACGGTGACCCGCCCCAGCCCGCTGCCCTGCACCCAGCCGTGCCCGAACCGCGCGTGCCGCACGTCGTGCCCCGACGGCCAGCGGCGCTCCGCGGGTGCCGGGCGGTGCTCCGCGTCCGGCTCGGCCGCGGGCTCCTCGGCCGGTTCCTCGGCCCCGCCCCCCGCCGCCTGCGCGAACAGGTCCTCCTGCGTGTAGTCGGCCAGGCCGCTGACGCCGACCCCGAGCAGCCGCACACCGCCCGTGGTGTCCACCGAGTCCAGCAGCCGGGCGGCGGCCTCCCGCACCACCCCCGGGTCGTCCGTGGGCCCGCGCAGCGTCTCGGAGCGCGTCAACGTCGAGAAGTCGTACCTGCGCACCTTGAGCACGATGGTCCGCCCGGACAGCCCCGACGCGCGCAGCCGGCGCACGCAACGGTCGGCCAGCCGGCCCACCTCCACACCGACCCGCACCCGGTCGTGGATGTCCACGTCGTAGGTGTCCTCGACCGACACGGACTTGGTCTCCCGCTCGGCCACCACGGGCCGCTCGTCGAGCGCCAGGGCCATGGCGTACAGGCCGTGTCCGTGCGCCTTGCCCACCAGCCGTACCAGCTCGTCCTCGCCCGCCTCGGCCAGCTCCCCGACCGTGGTGATGCCGGCCCGGCGCAGGTGGTCGCCCGTCGCCGGGCCCACGCCGGGCAGGGTCCGCACGGACATGGGCTCCAGCATGGCCCGCTCCGTCCCCGGCGGGATCAGGACCAGCCCGTCGGGCTTGGCCTCCTCTGAGGCGATCTTGGCCAGCATCTTGGAGGCGGCCAGTCCCACCGATCCGGTGAGGCCGGTGACGGCGCGGATGTCGGTGCGCAGCTTCGTCCCGGTCAGCCGTGCCGACGCCGCGTCCCAGGCCGTCCCGCCGGCCTCCAGGTCCACGAACGCCTCGTCCAGGCTCAGCGGCTCCACCAGCGGCGACAACTCCCTGAGCAGCCGCATCACCTGCTCGCTGATCGACCGGTACAGCTCGAAGCGCGGGACGAGATACGCGGCGTTGGGCGCGAGCCGCCTGGCCTGGCCCATGGGCATCGCCGAGTGGACGCCGAAGACCCGCGCCTCGTACGAGCAGGTGGCGACCACGCCTCGCGGCCCCAGGCCGCCCACCACCACGGCCTTCCCGCGCAGACTCGGCTTGGACGCCTGCTCCACCGAGGCGAAGAAGGCATCCATGTCGAGATGCAGGATCGTGGGCGCGGTTCTCACATCTCCGATGCTGCCCTACGCCACTGACAATGCGGCCGCCACCGGCCGGTCCGCGCCGCGCGCGCCGGGCGGACCGGCGCGCCGCTCAGACCGCCCTGTTGCGGCGTCGCGCCAGCTCGTCCGCCGGATTGGGCCCGACCAGGGTCTCCCCCGTGTCGATCCGTTCTCCGTGCAGCTGGGACAGCGCGCTCTCCACGTCCCGCCACACCACGCCGACGGCGATCCCGAAGATGCCCTGGCCGCCCTGGAGCAGGGCGTGCACCTCGTCGGGCGAGGTGCACTCGTGGACCGTGGCACCGTCGCTCATCAACGTCATCCGCTCCAGGTCACGGAAGCCGCGCTCCCGCAGGTGCTGGACGGCGGTCCGGATGTTCTGGAGGGACACCCCGGTGTCGAGGAAGCGTTTGACGATCTTCAGCACGACCACGTCGCGGAAGCTGTACAGGCGCTGCGTCCCGGAGCCGTGCGCCGGACGCACACTGGGCTCCACGAGCCCCGTACGGGCCCAGTAGTCGAGCTGCCGGTAGGTGATGCCGGCGGCCGCACAGGCCGTCGGCCCGCGGTAGCCGATCTGCTCGGACGTCATGGACGCCGCCCCTCCGCTGGTCGGCACGGCGGCCGGCCGCTGCGGAGCGGAATCGGGCGCGCCGGCCTGTTGGGCGTACCCCCCGCCCGTGCGGAGCCGAGAGCCCTGGGGAGGGTACGGACCACTCACCCCGAGACCGTGCCCGGGGCCACCCCCAGCCGTACCGTCGCCGCTGATTCTCACGCCGACCTCCGTCCTTGACCTGCCTCCTCGAAGGTAGGCAGTCACCAAGGGTGCGTCAACGATCGCCACACTCGGCACGCCGAGTGATAATCACCCTACGAGTGGTTTCGCGTGCCCTGTTTCGGGGAAACCCTACTGGTTGCTCGTCCCGAAGTCCTCCGGCGAGATCTGGTCGAGGAACTCGCGGAACTTCTCCACCTCGTCCTCCTGCTCGTCCGGGATCGCGATGCCGGCGTCGTCGAGGACCGTGTCGCTGCCGTAGATCGGCGTTCCGGTGCGCAGGGCCAGCGCTATGGCGTCGGAGGGCCTGGCACTGACCTCGACGCCGCTGGCGAAGACCAGCTCGGCGTAGAACACCCCGTCGCGCAGGTCGGTGATGCGTACCTCGGTGAGCTCTTGGCCGACGGCTTCCAGCACATCCTTGAACAGGTCGTGGGTCAGCGGCCGTGCCGGAGCCATGCCCTGCTGGGCGAAGGCGATCGCCGTCGCCTCACCCGGTCCGATCCAGATGGGAAGGTAGCGGTCGCCTCCCACCTCGCGCAGCAGCACGATCGGTTGGTTGGAGGGCATCTCGACCCGGACACCTACGACATCGAGCTCGTTCACACAGCAACCCTAGGCCGTGCCCGGGACGTTTGGGTAGTCGGGCCGGGATCGGCTGGGCGATCCGGGGCTCCGAACAGGCGTGTTTCACGGAAGCCGCACGCCGAGCGCGGTCTGTACCAGCGCCGCGTGCAGCTGCACCGCGAGGCCCGCCAGCTCCTTGGTACGTGCTTCCGCGTGTGCCCTGGTCTGGGGGTTGCGGTGTCGTTTCAGCGGGGCGACCACCTGGTCCACGAGCCCGGCGTCCCGGTCGGCGGCGGCCTTCATCACCCGCAGGTGCCGCGGCTCGATCCCGAAGCGCCCGAGCTGCGTCACCAGCGACGCCACGGTGACCGCCTCGGCGTCGTACGCCCCGTCGGGCAGGGGGGCGAGGAGCCCGTAGGACTCCCACTCCTTCAGCTCCTGGTCGTCGATCCCGGCCGCGGCGAGCAGCTCGTCCCGTCCGATCCGGGCGACGGTCGGGCTCTCGACGGGTTCCGGTGCGGCCTCCCCGTCCCGCTGCCGGCCGACCGTGGGCAGCGAAACCGCCTCACCGCGCTCCACGGCGTCCAGATGCTCGCGGATCACCTTGAGCGGCAGATAGTGGTCCCGCTGCATCCGCAGCACCCGGCCCAGACGCTCGACGTCGTGTGCGCTGAACTTGCGGTACCCGGCCGGGGTCCGCCGCGGCTCGACGAGGCCCTCGGACTCCAGGAAGCGGATCTTGGAGATGCTGATGTCGGGGAACTCGTCACGCAGCACGTTCAGCACCGTGCCGATGCTCATCAGCCCACTGTCCGTGGCGGCGGCGCCGTGACCGGCACCGCCGCTCGGTGTATGCAGCATGGACCTTCCCTGGAGGTTCGGGTCAGTAACCCCGCTGGCTCGCGTAGAACACCAGCCGGTACTTGCCGATCTGCACCTCGTCACCGTTCGACAGGGCGACCTGGTCGATGCGCTCCCGGTTGACGTACGTGCCGTTCAGACTGCCCACGTCGGCGACCGTGAAGGAACCGTCCGAACTGCGGCGGAACTCCACGTGCCGGCGCGAGACCGTCACGTCGTCCAGGAAGATGTCGCTCTGCGGGTGACGCCCGGCGGTGGTCAGCTCGCCGTCCAGCAGGAAGCGGCTGCCCGAGTTCGGACCACGGCGCACGACCAGGAGCGCGGAGCCGAGCGGCAGCGCGTCCACGGCCGCCTGCGCCTCGGGCGAGAGCGCCGGGACCGCGGTCTGACCGGTGACCTCGGCGTCGTACGCCTCCAGGCCGGAGATGGAGATCGTGGAGGTCGTCTCGGAGGCACGCTCCGGAACCGCGCCGGCACGCAGCGGCGCGCCGCAGTTGGAGCAGAAGCGGCTGTTCTCCGCGTTGCGGTTACCGCACCTCGTACACACCAGGGCCGACATGGACGGATCCTCCTGCCGCGGCTGCCCCGCCGGGGCGTTCGACGCGTACGGATCAGAGGTAAACCCTCCACCCGTACCTGAGGTTGACGGTTGCCCGAAACCTATGCCGCCGGACTGTGCAGGGTCAACAGACGGCGCGCCCTGACCACCGGAAATGTCACCGCCCGGACCACCCACCTGGTCCCGGAACATCGGGCGTCGGCCCTCCGCGTCGGGCTGGGCGCGATGGCGAGCGGTCGCATTGTCGCTGCCCTCTCGCGCGCTCTTGCCGAACAACTTCGCAAACAACTTCACGGGCGATTCCCCTTGACCGAAACAGACCCGCCCGTGGGGCAGGACGAACCCTGACTGACCGTACTGACCGACCCGGACATCTTCACAACGTCCGTCTCCACCAGACAGTTTCCACCACGCACCACCCAATCGGTGTGCCGACCCCCCGCAACCTCATGCCCTCGCCGGACGTCCCCCATGCACCGCCGGTTCACTGGGAGGACGACCGAGCGTAGTCAGGCCGCTCCGCCGCTCGCAAGGCGTCCACGACGATCTTGCTCGACCGCTCAACAGTAACGGTGGCCTGTTCCTTTTCCAGAGTCTGCACCACGCCTCCAGGAATGTTGAGAGCCGGTTCGAGGTCCTGCGGCTTGCCGATGACCTGGAAACGATAGGGCGCGTTGATCTTGTTCCCGTCCACGCTCACGGACTTGTCGGAGTCCGCGAGGTAGGTGCCGGCGACGACCCTCACACCGTTCACCTCGATCGCCTCCGCGCCCGCCGCACGCAGCTCCTGGATCGCGTCGAGCAGCATGTCGGCCTCGACCGCTCCCTTCGTGTCCTGGATCGTCACCGTGATGCCGGGCCCCTGCGCGGCCACGGTGCCCGCGAGGACGCCCAGTTGCCGCTCCTTCTCCAGCGTCTGCTTGCGGGCCTCCTCTGCCTGGTCGGAGCTGTTCTCCAGCTCGTCGCGCTGCTTCTCGAGGCCCTGTTTCTCGTCTTCAAGACGCTGAGTACGGTCGTCCAGTTCATCGAGGATGCGGACCAGATCCTCCTGCCGGGCTCCGCGCAGCGCGCCGTTGCTCTCGCTGTTCGACGCCACCTGGACCGCGAGGCCGAAACCGAGCCCGAACAGGAGCAGGGCGACGATGAGTTGGGCCCTGGTCAGGCGTGGCGGCCACAGGCCCTTGAGCAGCCGCTCCCGGCCGCCCGGCCCGCCCTGCACCGGCTGGGGCTCCTCGGGAGTGTCGGCGGCGGGGGCGGCCTGCGGCGGCGGGGCCTCGTCGGGCAGTTCCTTGCGCAGCCGGTTCGCGGACTGCTCGTCGCGGTCGCTCATCGGCCTCACGCCCGGAAGACGTGGCGTCGGATCGCCGCGGCGTTGGAGAAGATCCGGATGCCGAGGACGACCACGACACCGGTGGACAGCTGGGCGCCGACGCCCAGCTTGTCGCCCAGGAACACGATCAGCGCGGCCACGACCACGTTCGAAAGGAACGACACCACGAAGACCTTGTCGTCGAAGATGCCGTCGAGCATGGCCCGCAGACCACCGAAGACGGCGTCCAGCGCCGCCACGACGGCGATCGGCAGATAGGGCTCCACGGCCGCCGGCACCTCGGGCCGGACCAACAGTCCGGCCACGACTCCCACGACGAGGCCCAGTACGGCGATCACGATGTGCCCTTCTCGGTTATCGGCTGTGCTGTACGTACGATCACACTCGGTGCGGCCGGCAGCCGTAGGTCGTCCGCCACGGAGATGGCCGTCCGGATGCCGTAGTTCTCCTGAAGGGCATGCAGGTACAGCCCGTCGGCGCTGTCCTGGAAGGTGGTGCTCAGCCGCTCGCCGTCCCCCACCGCGAGCACCGTGTACGGCGGCACCAGCGGCCTGTTGTCGACCAGTATCGCGTCACCGGCGGCCCTGATCGCCGACAGTGCCGTCAGTCGCTGTCCGTTGATGGAGATCGCCTCGGCGCCCGACTCCCACAGCCCGTTGACCACGCGCTGCATGTCCCGGTCCCGGACCCGGCCGGTGTCGGAGAACCCGGATGTGCCGCGCGGCTGCCCGTCACCGCCCGTGCCCACGTCCTTGGCGTCGTTCACCACGAGCTTCACGCCCGGTCCGTGCACCTCGACCGCGCCCGACAGAATGCCCACCAGGTCGGCGCGGTCGCCGGCGCCGCTCTTGTCCAGCGCCTCGCGCTGCCGCGCGCCCACCTCGTCGCGCAGCTCGTCGACGCTCTTCTCCAGCTTGTCGGCCGCCGAGGTCTCCCCCTCTATGCGGTCGATCAGCTCCTCGCGCTCCTTGGCGACCACGGGGGCGGCGACCCGTGCCTGTGCCGCGCCGACCGTGACGACCAGGGCCGCCAGCACCAGGCCCGCGGCCAGTCCGAGCTTGGCCCGCAGGGTCTTCGGCATACCGCCGCCGCCCTCGGCCTTCTTCCGCGCGGCCGCCTCGGCGTAGCCGTCGTCGAGGCTGTGGTCCATGACGTTGGTGAGCAAGGACATGGACGCGTCCGGGCGCGCGGGCCGCGTGGATGTGCTCCGAGCGGGGGGTTGCTGCGGCATGCCGCACATCGTCGCACGCCGCCGCCGCTACCTCCGAACGGCCCCACCGGCGTGCCGGACAGGCCCCCTTGGGGACACTTGTCCGGCACGCACGCGTGCGGTGTGCTCTACCGGCCGGCGCTGTCCACCACCGCGGCCCACTCGTCGAGCAGCGCCTGCGCGGAGGCGTCGTCGGGACCCTCGGCCCACAGATGGGTCACCGCCTCCGCCGGGTCGGGGAGCACCATCACCCAGCGCCCGTCGGTCTCCACCACGCGCACCCCGTCGGTCGTGTCGACCGAGCGGTCCCCGGCGGCCTCGACGACGCGCCGCATCACAAGACCCTTGACGGCCCACGGAGTCGCCAGATCGCGCTTGAGGACGTGCGCCCGCGGGATCCGCGCGTCGATCTGGCTCAGCGTGAGCTGCGTCCGCGCGACGAGCCCGATCAACCGCACGAACGCCGCCGTACCGTCGTAGACACTGCTGAACTCGGGGACGATGAAGCCGCCCTTGCCGTCGCCGCCGAAGATGGCCCCTTCCTCGCCTCCGACCCGCGTGAGGTCGTCCGGAGAGGTGGTCGTCCACTCCACCTGGGTGCCGTGGTAAGCGGCGACCTGCTCGGCGATCCTGGTGGTCGTCACAGGCAGGGCGACCCGTCCGCTGCGCCGCTCGGCCGCGATCAGGTCGAGCAGCACCAGCAGCGCCCGGTCGTCCTCGATGATGCGGCCCTTCTCGTCGACGAGCGACAGCCGCTCACCGACCGGGTCGAACCGCACCCCGAAGGCCGCCCTCGAGGACGCCACGATCTCCCCGAGCCGCACCAGCCCCGACCGCCGCACATCGCCGGTCTCGGTCGGCCTGGACTCGTCGAGTCCGGGGTTGATGGTCAGCGAGTCGACACCGAGCTTGCCGAGCAGACTGGGCAGCACCAGCCCCGCGCTGCCGTTGGAGGCGTCGACGACCACCTTGAGGCCGGAGTCCGCGATCCCCGTGATGTCGACGTTCCGCAGCAGCGATCCGGTATACGAGTCGAACACACTGGACGGGAAGTGCAGGTCCCCGATCTCGCCGGGGAACGCGCGCCGGTACTCCTGCCGCGCGAACACCCGGTCGAGCTTCCGCTGGCTGCCCTGCGACAGGTCGGCGCCCTGGCCGTCGAAGAACATGATGTCGACGGAGTCCGGCACCCCGAGGGTGGTCCGGATCATGATCCCGCCGGCACTGCCCCGCGCGGTCTGCTGCCGTGCCACGGGCAGCGGTACGTTCTCCAGGTCGCGTACGTCGATGGCGCTGGCCTGCAGCGCGGAGATCACCGCCCGCTTCAGCGCACGGGCACCACGGGAGTGGTCACGGGCGGTGGTGACGGTGGAGCCCTTCTTGAGGGTGGTCGCGTAGGCGCCGGCCAGCCGTACCGCCAGTTCCGGCGTGATCTCCACGTTCAGGATGCCGGACACTCCACGCGCTCCGAACAGATGCGCCTGGCCCCGGGACTCCCAGATGACCGAGGTGTTGACGAAGGCTCCGGCCTCGATGGTCTTGAACGGGTAGACCCGCACATTGCCCTGGATGATCGATTCTTCACCAACCAGGCATTCGTCGCCGATGACCGCGCCGTCCTCGATCCGCGCGGCACGCATGATGTCGGTGTTCTTGCCGACCACACAGCCCCGCAGATTGCTCTGCGGGCCGACGTACACGTTGTCGGCCACCACGGCCTTGTGGAGAAAGGCGCCGCTCTTGACGACGACGTTGGAGCCGACGACCGTGTGTTCCCGGATTTCGGCGCCGGCCTCGACCTTGGCGTAGTCGCCGATGTACAGGGGCCCCCGGAGCACGGCGTCGGCATGCACCTCGGCGCCTTCGGCCACCCATACGCCCGGAGAGATCTCGAAGCCGTCGATGTCGACGTCCACCTTGCGTTCCAGAACGTCGGCCTGGGCCTTCACGTAGCTTTCGTGGGTGCCGACGTCCTCCCAGTAGCCCTCGGCGACGTAGCCGTAGACGGGCTTGCCTTCCTTCATCAGCTGCGGGAAGACGTCGCCGGACCAGTCCACGGGCACATCGGGGTCGACGTAGTCGAAGACCTCGGGCTCCATGACGTAGATACCGGTGTTCACGGTGTCCGAGAAGACCTGGCCCCAGGTCGGCTTCTCCAGGAAGCGCTCGACCTTGCCCTCTTCGTCGACGATGGTGATACCGAATTCCAGCGGGTTGGGCACGCGTGTCAGACACACGGTGACGAGCGCACCCTTTTCCTTGTGGAAATTAATCAGATCGGTGAGGTCGAAGTCGGTCAGGGCATCGCCGGAAATGACGAGGAAGGCATCGTCCTTCAATGCCTCCTCGGCGTTCTTGACGCTTCCGGCGGTACCGAGTGGCTTCTCCTCATTGGCATAAGTGAGCTCCATCCCGAGCTCTTCGCCATCACCGAAGTAGTTCTTGACCAGCGAGGCCAGGAATTGAACGGTGACGACGGTCTCGTTGAGCCCATGCCTTTTCAGCAGCCGCAGCACATGCTCCATGATCGGCCGGTTGGCCACCGGCAGGAGCGGCTTGGGCATGCTCGAGGTCATGGGACGAAGGCGGGTGCCTTCGCCTCCAGCCATCACGACGGCCTTCATGTCGGAAGCGTCCTCCTCTAAGAGACGACGGTTAAGCCGACTTCACCCGTCCAGGGTCCCGCACTTTTCCAGCGCGGGCCATCCGGCCACTGGGGCCGCACAATCAGCGAGTTCAATCGGCGGTGGCGTCCGCACGGACCAGGCGGCGGACCTGCACCACGTAGAGAACACCTGCCCACCAGTACAGGGTTGTACCCCATCCGGCGAACGCCCATCCGAAAACAGCGGCGAGTGACGCGATCCACCCGCTGCCGTCGCTGAGCAGCAGCAGGGGGAAGGCATACATGAGGTTGAAGGTGGCCGCCTTGCCCAGGAAGTTCACCTGTGGCGGCGGATAGCCGTGCCGCCGGAGGATGCCCACCATCACGAGCAGGACCGCCTCACGGGCAAGAAGTACAAGCGTCAACCAGAGTGGCAGAATCTCCCGCCACGTGAGGCCCACCAGAGTCGACAAGATGTAGAGCCGGTCGGCCGCGGGGTCCAGGAGCCGGCCGAGGTTGCTGATCTGGTTCCAGCGCCGCGCGAGCTTCCCGTCCAGGTAGTCGGTGACCCCGCTCAGGGCCAGCACCAACAACGCCCATCCGTCGCTCTGCGGGCCGCCGAACTCGGGGCGGAGGATGAGCCACAGGAAGAGGGGCACGCCGGCGAGGCGCGCCATGCTCAGGATGTTCGGGATGGTGAGGACCCGGTCGGTCTGCACGCGGGTCTCCTGGACCTCCACGCGGGGGCCTCCTGGTGGGAAACGAGTCAATGATGCTCACTGACCTTACCTCAACGCAAAAAAGCTCTGGCTCTCGGGCTGTGCCCAAGAGCCAGAGCTCTAAAAGGAGTTCGGCGGCGTCCTACTCTCCCACAGGGTCCCCCCTGCAGTACCATCGGCGCTGTAAGGCTTAGCTTCCGGGTTCGAAATGTAACCGGGCGTTTCCCCTACGCTATGACCACCGAAACACTATGAAACAGACAACCAACCCGGTGACCAACACAGGTCTGATTGTTCGTGGT
>NZ_JBHXNW010000092.1:13339-33772 GCF_042717365.1 Streptomyces sp. NPDC058534 | reverse complement strand
AGCCTCGTACTGGATGTACTTGGCTCTGCGCCCGGTGCGGCGAGAGTGCGTGCATGGCGTCGCGAGGCAGACGGGAATTGTCAGACAGGCCCTAGCGCGGCCCGTACGGCCGCCGCCCGGGCGCCGGGTCCGTCAGGGCAGCTCGGGCAGGTCGTCGGCGTACAGCAGGGTCAGGTCGTCCGTGCTGGGATCGGCCAGCTGGGCCACCCGGCTCGCGTGCCGTTCCACCATGGCCTCGAAGGTCTGGCGGGCGGTGCGGCCGTTGCCGAAGGCGGGGCCCTTGGGGATCGCCGTGAAGTACTTCGTCAGCGCCTCGGCCGTGCCGGGGGCCAGCCGGTACTCGTGTTCGTCGGCCTGCTGCTCCACGATCCGCAGCAGCTCGTCGGGGCCGTAGTCGCCGAAGGTGATGGTCCGTGAGAAACGCGACGCCACACCCGGGTTGACCGAGAGGAAGCGCTCCATCTCCGCCGTGTAGCCCGCGACGATCACCACGACCGAATCCCGCTGGTCCTCCATGAGCTTCACCAGCGTGTCGATGGCCTCCTTGCCGAAGTCCCGGCCCGCGTCCTCGGGGGAGAGCGCGTACGCCTCGTCGATGAACAGCACACCGCCGTGCGCCCGCTGGAACGCCTCCTGGGTGCGGATCGCCGTGGAGCCGATGTGCTCGCCGACCAGGTCCACCCGGGACACCTCGACGAGGTGCCCCTTGTCCAGCACGCCGAGGGAGGCGAGGATCTCGCCGTACAGCCGGGCGACCGTCGTCTTGCCGGTGCCCGGGGAGCCGGTGAAGACCAGGTGCCGCTTGACCGAAGCGGCCTTCAGGCCCGCCTGCCGCCGGCGCCGGCCCACCTCGATCATGTCGGTCAGGGCCCGCACCTCGCGCTTGACGCTGTCCAGGCCGACCAGGGCGTCCAGTTCGCCGAGCACCGCCTTGGACGTCCGCGCGGGCTCCTGCGGGGCGACGGCGGCGATCAGGGGCTCCTGCTCGGTGGTGCGCTGCCCGGGGATCGAGCCAAGGAGCCCGGGGGACTGGCTCGCCGTCTGCACCACCGGCTCCGGCGGGGCGGGCGCCGCTGGGCCGCCGCTCTCGTCGCTGGTGCAGTCCTCGACGAGCGGACCGGAGTCGTACGCGGTGTCCGGGCCGCCCTCCGCGAACTCGTACCCGCCGCGCGCGCACCGCTCCGTGCGGCACTTCTTCAGCGTCGTACGGCAGCCGTCGATCACGTGGAAGCCGTAGCCCGCGCTGCCGGTCACCCGGCAGTTCAGGAAGCTGCCGCGGCCGCCGGCCGACACGTAGACACCGGCCTCCGAGGGGGAGTCGACCGTGCAGCGTTCGATCGTGGGGTCGGCGCCCTTGGTGACGATCACGCCGGTGCGGTTGCCGTCCAGTGTGCAGTTGTTGAGGGTGCCGCCGCTGCCGTGGTCGCGGAACCACGCGCCCGTGGCCGCGTCCCGGATGCGGCAGTCGTCGAGCTGAGCGGTCGCGCCGTCGCTCACCGACACCGCGGTGTTGCGCACCTGGGACAGGTCGCTGTCGACGACGTCCGCGCGTGAGCCGCGGTCCAGGACGAACAGCGCGTCCGGTACGTCGTGCACCCGGCAGGAGTCGAGCACCGCGGTGGCGCCGTCGCTGACCCACACGGCCGGATAGTCGCCCGTGCTGTCGAAGATCTCGCACTGGTTGGCGTCCACCCGCGTGCCCGGGTCCCACACCGACAGGCCGTTGCGGCCGAACTGCCGCACGGTGGTGCGGGTCAGGGTGAGAACGGAACGGGAGCGCAGGTCGACCGCGTTCTCCGGGATGTCGTGGATACGGCAGTCGGCGAGGGTGAGCACGGCGTCCGTGTCCAGGGTGACGCCGTCGCCGGTGGTGCGGTGCACGTCGCAGTCGGTCAGGTGCGCGGTGGCCCGGCCCGTGACCTGCACTCCGCTGCCCCGTACCTCGTACACCTCGCAGCCCACGGCCTCCAGCGCGGAGCCCTCGCCCGTCGCGGTCAGTCCGGAACCCGCGGCATGGTGCACGCGGCAGCGCTCCAGCCGGGGGTGTGCGCCGGAGCGCACCGCGACACCGGCCTGCCCGGCCGAGACGACCTCGCACTCCTCGAACACGCCGCCCCCTCCGTCCAGGACGGCGATGCCGACACCGGCCGGATTGTCGACGACGCAGCGCCGCACCGTGGGCCGCGCGCTGCCGCGCACCTCTATCCCCGCGGCGGAACGCGCGACGACTCTCAGTCCCAGCAGCTCCGGCGTACCGTCCTCGACGAGCACCGCGGGCGCCGCCGCGTCCTGGCCCTCCACGTGCAGGTCCTGGATCACCGCCGAGGCGCGCACGGTCAGCGGGACGCCGTCGACGGGCGCGATCCGCACCGACCCCTGGCCGCCCTCGGGGCCGCGCAGGGTCACCGCCCGCTGGACGACGAGGTTCTCCCGGTAGGTCCCGGGGGCGACGGTGAGGACGTCACCCTCGGCCGCGGCCTCCAGGGCGGCGGCGAGCGATGCGTACTCACCTGTGCGGCGCCGCCACCGCGAGGTGCCGGTGTGCGTCACCTGGACCGTGCCCTGTGCCATGGCGTTGCTGTGCCCCCACCTCGTCGTTCGCGGGTTGTCGCCGATTCGCTTTCGGCCGGTCCACCGTAGCGTGCGCACAGGTGGTGAGTTGACCGGAGCCGGAAGCCCGTCAGCTGCCCGTGCCGGTCCTGCCCCAGTCCGGACCCGCCCGCTCCCACTCCCGCTCCCAACGGGCGTACCGGCCGCGGACCATGCGCCAGACCGCTATTCGCCGGCCGGCCTCGACCAGAGCCGCCGCCACCACCGCGGCGCCGATCCCGGCGAGCACGGCGTGCGTGGCCACCGTCGCGCCGTCCAGCGGGCGGGCCACCGCGCGTCCCCGCTCGTCCGTCCACAGCCCGAACCGGTCGCCCGCGTCGGGGTCGTCGATGCCGACCGTGACGGAGCCCTCGTGCCGCGAGCCGTCCGGCGCGGTCCAGTCGGCGAGGACTCGGCTGCGCAGACTCTCGCCGGCGCCCTCCGGATCGACGGCCAGGGTGGAGCGCTCCAGGGGACGCACCACGGTGGCCCTCACCCGGTGCCGGGACTCGTGCTGTTCGCGCACCGACCGCTGGAGGGTGTCCTGGGCCGCGCCGCCCGCGAGTACCCCGAGCAACGGCGCCACGGACAGGATCAGCAACAGCCCCGCCAGTGCCACCCAGGCCTCGGCCAGGTCGGTCGCGCGGCACAGCGGATTGCGCCGCCAGCGCCACAGCCCCCGGATCGCCCGCACGTCCGCCCCCCCTTTCCCGCTCCCCGCCACCCCCTGGCCGGCCCGTCCCGGCCTGATTCTCATGAACGTCTCACAAAGCCCAACGCGCGCATCGTGGAACGGGTTCCCGGCTCCGGGCCGGTGTCCGGATCCCGGCCGGTGTCCTGATCCCGCCCCCGGGGCCGTGGCATGTCAGCCGATGATCCGCACCGGATCGCCGACCCGGACCGTGCCGCGGCCGGCCGGGACCAGGTTCTGCCCGAAGACCAGCTTGCCGTCGACGCGGCGGTGCCGTCCGAGGGTGTGCAGGGGCTCCGCGCCGCGTCCGGCGGTCGCCTGGTCGGTGGTGGTCACGACACAGCGCCCGCAGGGCTTGGCGACCCGCAGGACGACCGCGCCGACGGCGACGCGGGACCAGCCGTCCTCGGCCCACGGCTCGGTGCCGGAGACGACCAGGTTCGGCCGGAAGCGGTTCATGGGCAGAGGGCCGTCGGCCGCGTGCGGGCCGCCCGCGATCAGGGAGTTGAGGGCGTCCAGGGACGCCGTCGTCGTGAGGAGCAGCGGGAAGCCGTCGGCGAAGGTGACGGTCTCGCCCGGCAGCGCGTACCGGGGGTCCACGGGCCGGCGGGTCGCGGGTTCGTCCAGGTGCACCAGCCGGACCTCCGCCCCGAGGAAGGCGCTGCACCAGGCGTGCGCGGCCGCGTCGTCCGCGGGCAGCGCCTCGACCTTGTCACGGAAGAGCTGCGCCGGGACGGTGACCGCCCCGCGCGGCACCGGCACCGTGAGCGGCTCCATGCCGGGTGCGGACAGCCGGACGCCGCCGCCGGGCAGGAGCTCGGCGGCGGCCAGGGCGAGGCGCGGCTGCTTGCGTTGCGTGACGACCTTTCCCCCGTCGTCGATCAGCATCCAGCGTCGGTCTCCGGCCGGCCCCCAGGGCTCCATGACGACCTCCCGGAGCGACAGGCTCCGGAACGCCTTGACCGGATGGACGTGGATCGACTGCAGTCGCGCGTTCCCCATGACGCCATCGTGCCAGGTGGCACCGACGATCCGGGGGACGGCTCAGTAGCCGCGGTACTGCTGCTGGTTGTACGGGTCCTGGTACGGCGCGGCGGCCGGCCGGGGAGCCGCGGGGCGCATCGCCTCGTACCCCGCGGGGCCGGGCGCCGCCGGGCGGGGCTGCTGCTGGTACTGGGGGCCGGGGTACCCGCGGGGCGCGGTCGCCTGGTGCGGGATGTACGCGGCGGGGGCCTGCTGCAGGGGCGCGGGCTGCGGTGCCTGCTGCGGGTAGCCGTAGGAGGACTGGGAGGGACCCGCCGGGAGGGCGGGCAGGGCGGACGGGAGCGCGGGCAGATGGCTGCTCGGCACGTCGTACGCCGCGGGGACCCGGATCGGGGCGATCTGCGGTGTGCCCCGTTCGGCCACGAGTGAGTCGTAGATCGGGGTGTCCGGGAAGGAGGCGGAGTAGTAGCCGCCGCCATAAGTGGAGCGGGGGGAGGTCATGGCCATAAGTTAAGCCCACGATGTGCTGGTTGGGGAGACTGATAAGAGGGTTGTTTTCCGTGTCCGCACTGACCCGGTATCCCCAATGCGAGCGAACTTGGCAAAATAGGGCGTCACGCCGCGCGGTATTGAGGTAAAGGCCGTGTTCCGAGCGGGTTACCGGCGGTTGGCCGAACATCGCGCCGAACATCTCGCCGCACTCCGCGCGTGGGACGGACGGCCGGGAGAATAGGTTGGGCGCGGAGAACGCGACGAAGCGCCGGGACGCGGCCCGGCCCGGTGACACGTGATGGGGGCGGACATGCCAATGTCGAAAGGATCGAACACCCCGGTGCCGACGACGGCGCTGCGGGTCGAACTGGGCTGGCGATCCGGCCCCGGCGTCCCCGACGCGGACGCGTCCGCCCTGCTCCTGGTGGGCGGGAAGGTGCGTTCCGACGCGGACTTCGTCTTCTACAACCAGCCCGCGCACTCCTCCGGCGCGGTCCGGCACGAGGGCAAGCGGGACGCCGGCGGGCGGGTGACCGACAGCCTCCACGTCGACCTCGCGCGCGTGGAGCCCGCGATCGAGACCGTGATCCTCGCCGCCTCCTCGGACGGCGGCTCGTTCGGACGGGTCCCGGACCTCTACGTCGAGGTCCGCGACGCGGCGCGGAACACCGTGGTGGCCCGCTTCGACAATCCGGGCGCGACCGTGGAGACGGCCTTCGTGCTGGGCGAGTTCTACCGCCGCCAGGGCGCCTGGAAGTTCCGTGCCGTCGGCCAGGGCTACGACAGCGGGCTCGAAGGCCTGGCCACGGACTACGGCATCTCGGTGGACGAGCCACAGCAGGCACCCGCGCCCGCTCCGCCGGCCCCCGCGGTCACGACGCCCCCGCCGCCCCCCGCGGCACCTCCCGCCCCTCCGGTCACGTCTCCCGCCGTCACCACCCCGCCCCCGACCGCGCCGCCGTCCGCCGCGCCGGTCCGGCTGACCAAGGTGACGCTCACCAAGGCGGCGCCCTCCGTCTCGCTGACCAAGCAGGGCGGCACCTCGGGTGCCCTGCGCGTCAACCTCAACTGGCAGGTGCGCAAGCAGTTCTCCGGCTGGGCCCGCAAACTGGGCCGCCCGGTCGCCATGCACGACGACCTCGACCTCGACCTGTGCGCCCTGTACGAACTCAGCGACGGCAGCAAGGGCGTGGTCCAGGCACTCGGCAACGCCTTCGGAGCCCTCGACCGGCCGCCGTTCGTCCACCTCGACGGCGACGACCGCACCGGCGCCGTCTCCACCGGCGAGAACCTCACGGTCAGCCTCGACCACCAGCAGTACTTCCGGCGCATCCTCGTCTTCGTGACCATCTACGAAGGGGCCCGCTCCTTCGCCGACCTGCACGCCACGGTCACCCTCCAGCCGCAGTACGGCGCCCCGGTCGACTTCTCGCTCGACGAGTGCACCGTGCCCTCCACGGTGTGCGCCCTCGCGCTGATCACCAACACCGGCAGCGACCTCGTCGTACAGCGCGAGGCCCGGTACCTGGTGCCGGAACGCGGGGTGAGCCCGCAGCGCACCGTCGACCACGCCTACGGATGGGGCATGAACTGGACCCCCGGCCGCAAGTGAACGGCCCCCGTCCGACCCGTCACCCCTCGTCGGGCACGACGTCCGGACGGGCGTAGGTGCGGCCCTTCCACGCCGCACCCCGCCCCCGGTAGTGCTGCACCGCCGAGTCGACCGTCATCAGGAGGTAGAGGAACGCGGTGAACGGCAGCAGGGGAGCGAGCCACAGCGGCTGCCGGTAGTGGCGCAGCATCGGCGCGTACGTCCCCGCCATCACCAGCCACGCGGCGCCTCCCAGGAGAGCCGCCGCCGTCTCGCCCCGCGCCGCGCCGGCGACGACCGCGAGCGGCGGCACCAGGTACACGAGGGCCAGCCCGACCACCGTTCCGGCGAGCACCAGCGGGTTGTGCCGCAGCTGGGCGTACGCGCTGCGCGAGACCATCCGCCACAGGTCGCGCAGCCGCGGATACGGACGCACGCTGTCCACCCGCTCGGCCAGGCCCAGCCAGACGCGCCCGCCGGAGCCCTTGACCGCGCGGGCGAGGGCCACGTCGTCGATGACGGCGTGCCGGATGGCGTCCGGGATCCGCGCCCGGTCCGCCGTCGCGGTCCGCAGCAGCACACAGCCGCCGGCCGCCGCAGCCGTCCTCCCCTCACCGCCGATCCACCGGAACGGGTAGAGCTGCGCGAAGAAGTAGACGAAGGCGGGCACCACGAGCCGCTCCCACCCGCTGGTCACCCGCAGCCGGGCCATCTGGGAGACGACGTCGAAACCGCCGGTGCCGGCCGCCGACACCAGCCCGCGCAGACTGTCCGGCGCGTGTGCGATGTCGGCGTCGGTCAGCAGCAGGTACTCGGGCTCACGCGCGCGTGCCAGGGCGATCCCGTGCCGCACCGCCCAGAGCTTGCCCGTCCAGCCGGCGGGCGGCTCCCCCGGCGAGGCCACGGTCAGCGACAGCCCCTCGTGCCGCCGGGCCAGCTCGCACGCCAGCTCACCCGTGCCGTCGGTGCTCCCGTCGTCGATCAGGAAGACCTCCGCCCGCCCCGGATAGTCCTGGGCGAGCAGCGACGGCAGGCTCGCGGGCAGCACCGCCGCCTCGTCGCGCGCCGGGACGACGACACACACCGAGGGCCAGACACCGGGTTCCTCCCGGGCCGGCAGTCTGACGTCCGTACGCCAGAAGAAGCCCCGGGCGAACAGCAGCCACAGCCAGGCCGCGAGGGACAGGGCGGACACGACGGTCACCGGGGAAGTCCACGCATCGGCGCTCACGTGCGCAGTCTGCCCCACGCCACCGGCCCTCGACGGCGCATCGTCTATGGTGGCCGGGTGAAGATCGCGCTCATGGACTCCGGAATCGGTCTGCTCGCGGCAACCGCCGCGGTACGGCGCCTGCGACCGGACGCCGATCTCATCCTCTCCCTGGACCCCGACGGCATGCCCTGGGGTCCGCGCACCCCCGAGGACCTGACCGCGCGGGCCCTCGCGGTGGCCGAGGCCGCCGCCGCACACCGGCCCGACGCCCTGATCGTCGGCTGCAACACCGCCACCGTGCACGCGCTGCCCACGCTGCGCGCCCGGCTGGAGCCCGCACTGCCCGTCGTCGGCACCGTACCGGCGATCAAGCCCGCCGCGGCCGGCGGCGCCCCCATGGCGATCTGGGCGACCCCCGCCACCACCGGCAGCCCCTACCAGCGCGGCCTCATCGAGGACTTCGGCGGCGACGCGACCGTCACCGAGGTGCCGTGCCCGGGGCTCGCAGAAGCCGTCGAGCACGCGGACGAGGCGGCCATCACCGCGACCGTCGCCGCCGCGGCGGCCCTCACCCCCGACGACGTAACGACCGTCGTCCTGGGCTGCACCCATTACGAACTGGTCGCCGAACGCATCCGCGCCGCCGTGCAGCGCCCCGGCGGCCCGCGGCTCGTCCTGCACGGCTCGGCGGGCGCGGTGGCCGCCCAGGCCCTGCGCCGGATCGGCGCCCTCCCCGACCCGGGCGCCCCGGCCGAGGGCACCCTCACCGTGCTGCTCAGCGGGCGCGAGGGCACGCTCCCCGCGCCCGCGCTGGCCTACGCCGAGGGCAGGCTCCTGCGCGCGGTCACGCCGGCCCGCTGACCGGCCCGCCCGCCCGGACGGCCCAGTCACCCTGCGCGACGAGGTACCCGCGCAGGGAAACATGAGTAACCTCATATCCATGAGGCATCGCCACGGCGAGACCACCCCGCAGCCGGACATCTGGACCGGACGTGCCACCAACCGGGTCCAGTGGTTCCTGGCGCTCATCGGCGCCGCCTGCATGGCGCTCGGTATCGCCCTGGCCGTCGACTCCGCCTGGGAGTCCGGCGTCGTCCCGCTCACCATGGCGGTCGTCGGCTGCATCGCGGCCGGATTGCTCGTGCTCTTCGGCACGCTCGCGTTCGTGCACGTCGCGCTGAGGGTCGACGAGGACTGCCTCGAAGTGCGCTGCGGCCACATCGGCCTCCCCCGCCGGCGCATCCCCCTGTCCCACGTCGTCGGGGCCGAGTTCGCCCCGCACGTCACCCCGCGCCACTGGGGCGGCTGGGGCTACCGCTGGCGGCCCGAGAAGGGCACCGCCGTGGTCGTGCGGCGCGGCGAGGGCCTGATCCTCCGGCTGGGGGACGGGCACACCTTCACGGTCACCGTGGACGACGCGGAGGCGGCCGTCCAGGTCATCACGGAACGGCTGCGTCCGAAGACACCCGGGCAGCCCGCGCACTGATCGCGCTGAGCGCTGGGAGCGCTGGGAGCGCTGGGAGCGCTGGGAGCGCTGGGAGCGCTGGGAGCGCTGGGAGCGCTGGGAGCGCACCGCGCCCTCGCGCTCCGTGGACGCCGAGCGGCCGGCCGCGGCGACGGCACGCACCGTCGTCCTCACCGGGGCTGCCGATCACCCCACGGACGTATCCCGGCGGCCCGCGCGGGTGAGTCGTCGGCGAGGGGGCGGGACGTGGCCAGCCCCGCGAGGAGCCCCGCGCCCACCGACACCGCCGTGAAGCTCAGCGCGTTGCCGACGACGGCGATCGCCGCCAGCGCGGTGAGTGCCACGCCGGCGCTGAGGACGACCGGGGTGGGACGCGGCGAGCGCCACAGCGCGTACAGCACCCAGCCGAAGGCCGCGCCCAGCAGCACCAGGCCCACGACGCCCTGTTCGGCGGCCTGCTGCCACAGCGCCGAGTGCGGCCTGCCGTCCGGCCACGGCGCCCCGGCGGCCGTCGGACTCAGCGCACCGAAGCGCCCCGGACCCACGCCGAGCGCCACGTCCCCGCGCAGCAGCTCCAGCGCGTCGCGCCACAGCCGGAGGCGATGGGCGGTCAGCTGCCCCTCCAGGGAGGCGGCGAGACCGTCCGGCACGAAGCCGCTCAGGACCACCCACCCCAGACCGGCCACCAGACACGTGGCAAGACCCAGCCCGGCGATCCCCGCACCGCGGGGCATCCGGCCGGCGGCGAGCGAACACACCAGCACCACGGCACACGCGACACAGCCCACGGCCGAACCCATCGCCGCCGCGGTCACGGCGATCCCCACGGCCAGCAGCCGCAGCGCCCCCCGCACGACGGGCGCCCGGGCCGCCCACGCCCCGCAGCACGCGGCGCCCGCCGACAGCGCGAGCAACGCGGCGGTCGCACCCGCGTGCCCGAGCGGTGCGGTGATCCGCGGTCCCGGCGCGAGATGCGGGACCGCCACGGTGAGGGCCACCCCGGCCAGCGCCGCGGCCGAGGGGGCGGCGACCGGGAGCAGCGCCCCGCAGATCCGCCCCGCGGCGTAACCGGCGGCCACGGCCAGCACGGCGAGCAGCACGCCCTCCGGGCGCCCGTCGCGCGCCGCGGCCGTGATCAGCGACCAGGAGGCGCACGCCCCGAGGATCACCACCCCCGCGGTGTCGGCAGCGCCGCGTCTGCCGCCGTCGGCGTCAGCCGTCTTCGCGGCGTCCGCGGACGCCGTCCCCCTCGAACCCACCGTGTCCCCCGCCCCCGTCGCCCCCGACCTGACGGGCCCCGCCGCCCGGCCGGCGACTGGGGCTCGGGCACACCGTAACGGCTGGTCGGCGGATTGTGGACGGCTCTGCGGCCGGTTGTGCCGAAACGACACGGCATCGGTCGCCGGCCACCCGTCGGCCATGTGCGGGCCATCCGCCGGCCGCCGCGGACCGTGCTGTCCGGGGTTCGGTCACCCGCCGTACACTCCGGGGGGTGACAGCCACCGCAACCTCCGTCGGCGAGCCGGACCGGACGCAGCCGCAGCCCACGCCCGCCTCCCGGCTCACCGCGCGGCTCCTGCGCCTCCTCCCGGCCGCCGCAGCCGCGCTCTCGGGAGTACTGCTCTACGTCAGCTTCCCGCCGCGCACCCTGTGGTGGCTGGCCCTGCCGGCCTTCGCCGTCCTCGGGTGGGTGCTGCGCGGCCGCGGCTGGAAGGCGGGCCTCGGTCTCGGCTACCTCTTCGGCCTCGGCTTCCTGCTGCCGCTGCTGGTGTGGACCGGCGTGGAGGTCGGCCCGGGCCCCTGGCTCGCCCTGGTGGTGATCGAGGCGGTCTTCGTCGCGCTGGTCGGCGCGGGCGTCGCCGCGGTGTCGAGGCTGCCGGGGTGGCCCGTGTGGGCGGCGGCGCTGTGGATCGCGGGGGAGGCCGCACGCGCGCGGGTGCCCTTCGAGGGGTTCCCCTGGGGCAAGATCGCGTTCGGGCAGGCGGACGGTGTGTTCCTGCCGCTGGCCGCGCTCGGCGGTACGCCGGTGCTCGGCTTCGCGGTCGTCCTGTGCGGCTTCGGCCTCTGTGAGGCGGCGCGACTCGCCGTCCGGGCGCGCCGGGGCGGCGAGGTACGGCGGAGCGCGGCGGCGGTGGCCCTCGTCGCCGTGGCCGTCCCCGTCGTGGCCGCCTTCGCCGCCCGCCCGCTGGTCAGCGACAAGGCGGAGGACGGCACCGCGACCGTGGCGGTGATCCAGGGCAACGTGCCGCGCGCGGGCCTCGACTTCAACTCCCAGCGACGGGCCGTACTGGACTATCACGCGCGGGAAACGGAACGCCTCGCCGCCGAGGTCGACGCGGGCAAGGTGGACCGTCCCGACTTCGTGCTCTGGCCGGAGAACTCCTCGGACATCGACCCCTTCGCCAACGCCGACGCGCGCATGGTCATCGACCGGGCCGCCAAGGCGATCGGCGCGCCCATTTCGGTCGGCGGCGTCGTCGAACGGGACGGCAAGCTCCTCAACGAGCAGATCCTCTGGGACCCGGACAAGGGCCCCGTCGACACCTACGACAAGCGGCAGATCCAGCCCTTCGGCGAGTACCTGCCGCTGCGCCCGCTCATCGGGGCGATCAACGACAACTGGACCTCCATGGTCAGCCGGGACTTCAGCCGGGGCACCGAGCCCGGCGTGTTCACCATGGCGGGCACCGAGGTCGGCCTGGTCACCTGCTACGAAGCGGCCTTCGACTGGGCCGTGCGCTCCGAGGTCACCGACGGCGCCCAGATGATCTCCGTACCCAGCAACAACGCGACCTTCGACCGCAGCGAGATGACCTACCAGCAGCTCGCCATGTCCCGCGTCCGCGCGGTCGAGCACAGCCGGACCGTCACGGTCCCGGTGACCAGCGGCGTCAGCGCGATCATCATGCCGGACGGCCGGATCACCCAGAAGGCCGGCATGTTCGTCGCGGACTCCCTGGTCCAGGAGGTGCCCCTGCGTTCCTCCGAGACGCCGGCCACCCGGCTGGGCGTGCTGCCCGAGATCGCCCTCGTGCTGGTCGCGGCCGGTGCGCTCGGCTGGGCCGTCGGCGCCGGTCTGCGCGGGCGACGCGCCCGTGACGTGTAGCCGTACGCCCGTCGCACGCCCCGTGACACCGGGGGGAGCGGCCGGCGTGGCCCGTTAGGGTCGTCCGCATGGCTACTCCCGACTTCATCCGCGACCTGCGTGCCACCGCCGGACAGCAACTGCTCTGGCTCCCCGGAGTCACCGCCGTCGTCTTCGACGACGAGGGCCGGGTGCTCCTGGGCCGACGGTCCGACAACGGGCGATGGTCGCTGATCGGAGGCATCCCGGACCCCGGGGAGCAGCCCGCCGCCTGCGCGGTGCGCGAGGTGGAGGAGGAGACCGCCGTCCGGTGCGTCGTCGAGCGGCTCGTCCTCGTCCAGGCACTGAACCCGGTGACGTACGACAACGGGGACGTCTGCCAGTTCATGGACGTCACCTTCCGCTGCCGGGCTGTGGGCGGTGAGGCGCGGGTCAACGACGACGAGTCGCTGGAGGTGGGCTGGTTCGCCGTGGACGCACTGCCGGACCTGGGGGAGTTCGGGCAGGCCAGGATCAAGCAGGCGCTGTCCGACGCACCCACATGGTTCGACCCCACTGGTCTCTACTGAAGTATGGGGAGTGCCCACATGGGGAGCGGGGCGGGCGCTGCCTAGGGTCGGGGACATGACCTCGCCCAGCGTCCTCCCGGCGCCGCACGCCTCCTCGCTCGATCTCGACGGCCGCACCGCCCTCGTCACCGGCGCCGCCGGGGGTATCGGCCGTGCTTGCGCCCTGCGCCTGGCCGCCGCCGGGGCCGAGGTCAGAGCGGTCGACCGGGACGCGGCCGGACTGGACGCGCTCGCCGAGAGCAGCACCGACCTCCCGGGCAGCGTCCTGCCCCAGGTCCTGGACCTGACCGACCTGGACGCCGCCGAACGCGCCGCCGCCGGCACCGACCTCCTCGTCAACAACGCCGGGATCCAGCTGGTGCGGCCCATCGAGAAGTTCCCCCCGGACGTCTTCCACACGGTGCTCACCGTGATGCTGGAGGCCCCCTTCCGCCTGATCCGCGGCGCCCTGCCCCACATGTACGGGCAGGGATGGGGCCGCATCGTCAACATCTCCTCCGTGCACGGCCTGCGCGCCTCCGCCTACAAGTCGGCCTACGTCGCCGCCAAGCACGGCCTGGAGGGACTGTCCAAGACCGCGGCCCTCGAAGGCGCCGCCCACGGCGTCACCTCGAACTGCGTGAACCCCTCCTACGTGCGCACCCCGCTCGTCGAGCGGCAGATCGCCGACCAGGCCCGGGCCCACGGCATCCCCGAGGAGCAGGTGCTCACCGACGTGCTGCTCCAGGACAGCGCCGTGCGGCGGCTGATCGAACCGGACGAGGTCGCCGAGGCGGTGGCGTACCTGTGCGGGCCGCAGGCGTCCTTCGTCACCGGCACCTCACTCGTGCTGGACGGCGGCTGGACGGCGCACTGAGCCCGGTCCCGGCCCGCGCACCGGCCGGCCCGGCGGCGGCCCCTGTGGACGGGGTTGTCCACAGGGCTGCCGGGACGACCGGGCGATGGGGAATCCTGTGAGCATGTCCCGCGATCACCTGCAGTCCACCGAGCGCCCGGCCCACGACGCCGGAGCGCCGGCCGGCGATGTCGACGCCCCGGCGTCCGCCGTCGAGACGCCGTTCCTGGAGCTGCTGGCCCGGGGCGCGTCCGTCGACGCCTACGAGCAGCCGGCGCTGCTCGCCCGCGCCGAGGGAGGACCGGCCGCCCGGATCGACGCGCTCGACCGGGCCAAGCACCTCGCGCTGCGCGTGCGCTCCGAGCTGGAGGGCCGGCGGAGGCGGGAGGCGGAGCTGTCCGCCCTGTTCGAGACGGCCCACGACCTCGCCGGGCTGCGCGACCTGGACGCGGTGCTGCGGGCGATCGTGCAGCGGGCCCGCTCCCTGCTCGGCACCGACGTGACCTACCTCAGCCTCCACGACGCGGCCCGCGGCGACACCTACATGCGGGTCACCGAGGGCTCGGTCGCCGCCCGCTTCCAGCAACTGCGGCTCGGCATGGGGGAAGGCCTCGGCGGCCTCGTCGCCCAGACCGCCCGGCCCTACGTCACCGACGACTACTTCAAGGACGCCCGCTTCCAGCACACCCGCACCATCGACGCGGGCGTGAGCGACGAGGGCCTGGTCGCCATCCTCGGCGTCCCCCTCATGCTCGGCCACCACGTCATCGGCGTGCTCTTCGCCGCGGACCGGCGGGCCCGGGTCTTCGAACGCGAGCAGATCGCCCTGCTCGGTTCCTTCGCCGCCCTCGCGGCAGCCGCCATCGACACCGCCAACCTGCTCGCCGAGACCCGCTCGGCCCTGGCCGGCCTGGAGCGGGCCAACGAGATCATCCGGGACCGCAGCGCCGTCATCGAGCGCGCCTCCGACGTCCACGACCGGCTCACCGAGCTGGTCCTGCGCGGCGGCGGGGTGCACGACGTGGCCGCCGCCGTCTCCCAGGTCCTGGACGGCACCGTCGAGTTCACCGAGGCCATCTCGGCGCCGCCGCGAGCCCTGGAGGTGTCCCGCGCCGAGGGACACGCGGTGCGGCACGAGGACGACTGGATCGCCGCCGTCGCCGCCGGTGACGAGCTGCTCGGCGCCCTCGTCCTGCGCGGCCACCCCGGCCTCGATCCCGTCGACCAGCTCACCCTGGAGCGTGCCGCGATGGTCACCTCGCTGCTGCTCCTTGCCCGGCGTTCCGCCGCCGAGGCCGAGCAGCGCGTCCGGGGTGAGCTGCTCGACGACCTGCTCGACGCCCGCGACCGCGACCCGCGCCTGCTGGGCGACCGCGCGCGGCGGCTCCGTGCCGACCTGGCCGCCACCCATGTCGTGCTGGCCGCCCGGCTCGACGCCACGGCGTCCGACGCCGACCAGGAGGCGGACGCGCGCAGGCGACTGTGGGCCGCCGCCTCCCACCTCGCCGCGACCCGGCACGGCCTGGCCGCGGCCCGGGACGGCGGCACGGTGCTGCTGCTGCCGCTCGACGGCGGTGACGGGGCCACGGACCTGGCCCGCCGCACCGCCCGGCACCTCGGCCGGGCCGTCCACGAGAGCGTCACCGTCGGCGCCTCCGCACCCGTGGAGGACCTCGCCGCCCGCCCCGACGCCGTCGCCGCCGCCTACACCGAGGCCCGGCGCTGTCTCGACGCCCTGGGCCTGCTGGGCCGCTCCGGGGACGGCGCCGCCGCCGAGGACTTCGGCTTCCTGGGCCTGCTGCTGGCCGGCGAGCAGAACGTCTCCGGTTTCGTCGAGCGCACCATCGGCCAGGTCGTCGCCTACGACGAGCGGCGCGGCACCGAGCTGCTGCACACCCTCGACGCCTACTTCGCCTGCGGCATGAGCCCGGCCCGCACCAAGGACGAACTGCACGTCCACGTGAACACGGTCGCCCAGCGCCTGGAGCGCGTGGGCCGCCTCCTGGGCGACGACTGGCAGAGCCCCGATCGCGCACTGGAGATACAACTGGCCCTCAGACTGCACCGGCTGTCACTCCCGGCGCAGCACTGACCCCGCACGCACGGGCGTACGGGGTCGGTACCGGGCGGAGGAACGGGCTCAGACGGAGCGCGCCCCCTGCTTACGGGAGGCCGCCACCGCTCCGTCCCCGTCCTCGGGGTACGACATGGGCTCCGCGAGGTCCCGGTGGCGCGTCTCCTGGGCCACGCCCACCGCGACCAGGGTCAGCAGGACGGAGGCGATCACGTAGAGGGAGATCGGAGTGGAGCTGTCGTACTCGGCGAGCAGCGCGGTGGCGATCAGCGGCGCCGGCGCACCGGCCGCGACGGAGGCGAACTGGGCGCCGATCGAAGCCCCGGAGTACCGCATCCGGGTCGCGAACATCTCGGAGAAGAAGGCTGCCTGGGGCGCGTACATGGCGCCGTGCAGGACCAGTCCCACGGTCACCGCGAGCAGCAGACTCCCGAAGTCGCCGCGATCGATCAGCATGAAGAACGGGAACATCCACAACCCCACGCCGGCCGCGCCCAGCAGATACACGGGCCGTCGGCCGATGCGGTCCGACAGCGCGCCCCAGGCCGGGATGACCGCGAAGTGCACCGCCGACGCGATCAGTACCGCGTTGAGCGCGGTCTGCTTGGAGAGGTCGGCCGCGGTGGTGGCGTAGACGAGGATGAAGGCGGTGATGACGTAGTAGCTGATGTTCTCCGCCATGCGCGCGCCCATCGCGATCAGCACGTCGCGCCAGTGGTGCCGCAGCACGGCGACGACCGGCATCGGCTCGGCCTCCGCCTTGCGCGACTCGGCCTGCGCCAACGCCTGCTTGAAGACCGGCGATTCGTCGACGGACAGCCGGATCCACAGACCGACCATGACCAGTACGCCGGAGAGCAGGAACGGTATCCGCCAGCCCCAGCTGTTGAACGCGGAGTCCGACAGCACGGCGGTCAGCAGCGACAGCACACCCGTGGCCAGCAGCTGCCCCGCCGGCGCCCCGGTCTGCGGCCAGGACGCCCAGAATCCGCGCCGTCGCGCGTCCCCGTGCTCGGACACCAGCAGCACGGCGCCGCCCCACTCACCACCGAGGGCGAACCCCTGGACGAGCCGCAGCACGGTCAGCAGCACGGGAGCGGCCGTGCCGATCGTCGCGTGGGTGGGGAGCAGCCCGATCGCGAAGGTCGCCCCGCCCATCATCAACAGGCTCAGGACCAGCAGCTTCTTGCGCCCGAGCCGGTCACCGTAGTGACCGAACACCAGGGCACCCAACGGCCGCGCGGCAAAGCCGACGGCGTACGTAAGGAACGACAGCAGCGTGCCGACCAGCGGGTCGGAGTCCGGGAAGAACAGCTTGTTGAAGACGAGGGCGGCGGCGGAGCCGTAGAGGAAGAAGTCGTACCACTCGATGGTGGTGCCGATGAGGGACGCGGCGACGATGCGCTTGAGGTTGCCGGGTGTCGGGGGAGCGGATGCTGCTGAGGCCATGTGCGCCACTTCCTCGTGTGCGGTGGGGACGGGTACGTGCTGGCACACGGTAGGAAGTCGCAGGTCAAGGGCACATGTGGCGGGACAACATAGTTCCGGGGCGGGGTGTGGGTGGGCCGCTGTGCCCGTGGGCCTGCCGCGCTCGGGTCAGGTCACGGCGGGGATCGAGCGGCCCGCCCAGGACGGGGCCGGTTCGGTCAGCTCCGAGAAGCGGTGACGGACGGCGTCCGGGAACTCGGCGGCCCGGCCCGCCCGCTGGTCGACGTGGACCGCGAGCAGTTCGGTCGTCGCCACCGGGGTCGCGTCGGGTGCCGGCTCCGACCCCGGTTCGGAGACCACGTACATCTCGTGCACGAAGCGTGCCTTGCGCACTGCCGTTCCCAACACGCGGATACGGATGGCCAGGTGGGCGGCTTCTGGCACCTCATGGAGATAGCGGACGTGGGACTCGACCGTGTAGAGGGAACAGCTCGTGGACTCGCGGTAGCCGGAGTCCAGGCCCGTCTCGATCATCAGCGCGTCCGTGGCGTGGCCGAAGACGAGGACGTAGAAGGCCTCGCTCATGTGGCCGTTGTAGTCGACCCACTCCGGGCGGACCGTGCTGTGGAACAGCGGGAGCTGCGTCATCGGGAGTTCTCCTCGCGGTCCAGGCGGCCGGTGGCGCGCAGCACTTCGACGACACCCCGGTCGCGTTCGGCCACCAGGTCCGCGATGGAGCGGCCGTCCGCCGCCTCGTCGCAACCCGCCACCACGGCGTCGTACAACTCCTTGTCCAGCTCCGGCGCTTCGAGGCGCGTCCACGGCGACTTCAGGGACGGGCCGAAGTGGTCCAGCATGTGCGCCATGCCGCCCTCGCCGCCCGCGAGCGCGAACGTCAGCATCGGTCCCATCACCGCCCAGCGCAGCCCGGGGCCCTCGGTGATCGACAGGTCGATGTCCCGGACCGTCGCCTCGCCGCTCGCGACCATGTGCAGCGCCTCGCGCCACAGGGCCTCCTGGAGGCGGTTCGCGATGAAGCCCGGTATCTCGTTGTCCATCGTGATGACGGACTTGCCCGCGACCTCGTAGAAGCGGGAGGCCCAGGCGACCGCCGTCGCGTCGGTGTGCTCGCCGCCGACGACCTCGACCAGCGGGATGAGATAGGGCGGGTTGAACGGGTGCCCGACGACCAGGCGCGACGGGTCCGCGGCCGTCGTCTGCATATCGGTCATCGGATAGCCGGAGGTGGAGGAGGCGATGACGACGCCGGGCGGTGTCGCCGCGTCCAGGCGGGCCAGCAGATCACGCTTGAGGTCGAGCTTCTCGGGCGCGCTCTCCTGGACGAACTCCGCGTCGGCCACGGCCTGTTCGAGGGTGTCGGTCACGGTGAGCCGGTCGATGGACGCGCCTTCGGCGAGGCCGAGCGAGGTGAGCGTCGGCCACGCCGCGTCTACCAGGCGGCGCAGCCGCTGCCCGGCGTCGGGCGCCGGGTCCCAGGCGGTCACGTCGTAGCCGCGGGCCAGGAAGTGGGCGACCCAGCCGCCGCCGATGACTCCGGCGCCGACGCAGGCGACGCGGCGGACGTTCTCCGGTGAGGTCGTCTCGGGTGAGGTCGTCTCGGGTGAGGTCATGAGAGGGATCCTTCGTGTCGCGACGGACTACTTGCGCGGCTTGAGACCGAGAGTGGCGCGGGCCTCGTCCGGTGTCGCGACGCGTGCGCCGATCGACTCGGTGATGCTCACGGCACGCTCGACGAGCTGGGCGTTGGTCGCCTTGTTGCCCTTGCCGAGGTACAGGTTGTCCTCCAGGCCCACGCGGACGTGGCCGCCGAGCAGGATCGACTGCGCGACCCACGGCATCTGCATCCGGCCGAGCGCGAAGCTCGCCCACCGCGCGCCGTCCGGCAGCATGTTGACCATCGACTGGAGCACTCCGGGGTCCGCGGGCGCGCCCCACGGGATGCCCATGCACAGCTGGAACACGGTCGGGTCGTCGAGCAGCCCCTCCGCGAGCAACTGCTTGGCGAACCAGAGCTGACCCGTGTCGAAGATCTCCAGCTCGGGCCGCACGCCCAGCTCCTGGATGCGTCGCGCGCCCGCCCGCAGCATGTCGGGCGTCGAGACGTAGAGGTTCGAGCCGTCGCCGAAGTTGAGCGAGCCGCAGTCCAGCGTGCAGATGTCGGGAAGCAGGTCCTCGACGTGCGGGAGGCGCTCCAGGCCGCTGACGAGGTCGGTGCCGGGGAGGTGGGTGAGCGGGTCGTCCGGGTCGATGACCAGGTCGCCGCCCATGCCGGCGGTGAGGTTGATGACGACGTCGGTGCCGGTCTCCTTGACGCGCTCGACGACCTCCCGGTACAGCTTCGGGTCGCGGGACGGGTCGCCGGTCTCCGGATCGCGTACGTGGATGTGGACGACGGCCGCTCCGGCGGCTGCCGCCTCCACGGCGTTCCTGGCAATCTGCTCCGGGGTGACGGGGACGTGGGGGCTCTTGCGGACGGTGTCGCCGGCGCCGGTGAGCGCGCAGGTGATGATGACGTTCTCGGTCATGGGCATGCGGGGGCCTCCCGAAATCTGGCTTCCGTAAATCTGGCTTCCGTGGCCGCTGGAGCTAATCGGCCAGGATCGTGTGTGTGACGTGTGTCGTCAGTGCCGCGTGCATCGCGTCGGCGGCACTGTCGGACGACGGCCCGCTCACCGAGAGGACGTGCGTCGCGAGGCCGTCGATCAGCGCGGTCAGCGTCAGTGCCGCGGCCCGCGGATCGACGTCGGCGCGGAACACGCCCTGTCCGACACCTCGGCGTACGACGTCGGCGACGGTCTCCCGCCACTGCCGGTAGTACTCGGAGTGCAGTCGGCCCACTCCCGTGGAGCGCGCGGCCTCGGCCCACAGGTCGAGCCACACCGCCCACTGGCGGCGCTGCTGTGCGGTGCGCGGCGTCTGCAGCGCGATGAGCTGGCGCAGCTCCGCCGCCGCGTCGTCCGCCTCGGCGAGACGGGCGGCACGGCGCGCGGTGTCCTCGTCCATGCACCAGCGCACGGCGGCTTCCAGGAGTTCGGCGCGGCCCGGGAAGTGGTAGTGGATCGCGGCGCTGCTGGTGGCGCAGGCGCGGGCGATGTCGCTGACCCGCACCGCGTGGAAGCCGTGCTCCGCGATCAGCCGGACCGTTTCGCGGACGATCTGCAGCGGCCGCCCGCCCTGGACGCCGGCGACCGGCGCCGTGTCCTTCTCGAGGGGCCGGGTGCCGAGCAGCCAGCCCGCGTCGACCCGGCCCTCGTCGGCGATCCGTGCCAGTTCCGCGGCCGTGAAGCGGCGGGTGCCGCTCAGCGAACGCGAGAGCTTGGACGGATCCATGACGACACGGCGCGCGAACTCGCGCTGGCTGACGCCCGCGTCCGCGATGACCTCACGGCCGCGGGC
>NZ_JBHXNW010000092.1:3953-13329 GCF_042717365.1 Streptomyces sp. NPDC058534 | reverse complement strand
CCCTCCACCACACCCCCCCCCCCCCCCGCGCTCTTTTTTTTTTGTTGGGGGGGTGTGTTTTTTTTAAAAACCCCCCGGCCCCCCCCGGGGGCCCGCGACCCCCCCCCGGCCGCGCGCGGCGGTGTCGGCGTTGGGTGCGCCTTCGAGGACGTCGTCGGTTTCCACGGGCCACGACCTTAGAGGCGTGTTGCGGAAAACTCAACAGCGCTTGAGCTGGAATCCCTGTTGGAAGGGTGGATTGAGATCCTGACTGGCTCGCAAGTCAGAAGCTCCGTTCAGTGGAAGGTGACGGTGAGTTTCGCCGCGGAACCGGGCGCGACGAAGACATACGCCGTGGCTCCGGGGGCCCGGGTGAAACGGAGTCTCAGCTGGGTGGTGCCGGTCGGGTCGAGGGCCCGCAGGCCGGGGCCGGAGAACTCGGTGGAGGACGCGGTGCCCGAGGTGAACCGTGGGACGGTGGCGATCCCGGTCGCGGTCGGGGACGCCGACCAGTCAGCGGGTTCGATCACGCACGCGCCGAGGCAGCCGGTGTGCGCGTCCACCGCGAGGGAGTTGCCGGCCGGGCTGCCCCACGGGTCGCCGCTGCCGCCCGCGTGCGTGACGGACAGCCTGGCACTGTCGACGACCGCGTCGTCGGGGAGCGAGGAGGTGTCGAAGGAGAGCACCGCTCGGTTGTACTTGCCGTCCGCGCCCCGGCCCACGCCCAGCCCGTAGACGGACTCCAGCGTGCCGACCGCCGGCCCGGCGCCGTCGGCGCCCGCCTTGACGTAGCCGTCGCGGCTGTCGTCGTTCGCCAAGGTCACCGTCCTCGTACCGGGGTCCGGGCCGGGGTCGGTTCCCGCGTCGAGGCCCCAGAACCGCGCGATGTGGTGCGCGGCGCAGATGTTCACGTCGAGGATGTAGGCGGCCGCCCGTCCGCACTGGCCGCTTCCGCTGCCCGGGTCGACGGGCTGGCCGTGGCCCATGCCGGTGATCTCGAACGACTCGACGACCGGGCGGCCCGTGGCGTCCTCGAAGACCTGGTGCGGGTAGCCGCCGACGGTGTCCGAGGTCTCCGGGGTGGTGTCGGCGCCGTGGACGTCGGTCCACTGCTCGACGAGCTCGCGCCGGTTCATCGGCGCGACCGTGGCGTCGGTTGTGCCGTGCCAGACGGACAGGGCCGGCCACGGGCCGCCGTGGGACGAGGCGCCGCGCACCAGATCGCCCCACTGCGCGGGCGTCCTGTCCGAGCCGGGGCTCATACAGCCGAAAGCCTGGGTCAGGTTCGTGGCGCACCGCGACGGGATCCCGGCGACGACCGCGCCGCCGTCGAACCGGTCGGGATACGCCGCCATCATCGCGGACGTCATGGCCCCGCCGGCCGACAGCCCGGTGACGAACGAACGGTCCGCTGCCACGCCGTTGTCGGCGCGCATCCGGTCCATCATCTGGACGACGGAGAGGGCCTCTCCGGAGCCGCGCGACGTGTCGCCGTTCTCGAACCAGTTGAAGCACGCGTTGGCGTTGTTCGAGCCGCGCTGCTGAGGGAGCAGCAACGCGAACCGCAGCCGGTCGGCCAGTTCCGTCCAGCCCGTCTCGTCGTCGTAGGCGGCCGCGTTCTGCGTGCATCCGTGCATCGCCACGACGAGCGGACGGCCGGCCGGGAGGCCGTCCGGCACGTACCGGAACATCTGCAGGTTGCCGGGGTTGGACCCGAACCCCGTCACCTCCTGGAGGCCGGCCGCGCGGGCGGATCCCGAGGGTGCGGACAGGAACGCCGCCGCGGCGATCAGCACGGTCAGCAGGGCCGCCCAGGCACGAACGCCGCTGCGCGCCGTCGGCCTGGCTGAGGGATGGGTGTGGGGCATCGCAACACTCCTACGGCACGTGGGGGTTAGTGACGTGGGTCTCACTGCTGGCTGGACAGTAGGACCGGGCCCCCGCCGCGACGACCGGTGCGGACCACATACGGCGCGCTCGCTCCCTGTGCCAAGTGCACATGCCGTGCCGACCCTCGCCGTGCTCGGCCGGCTCCGGGGCGCCGACACGGGCTTCGAAACTGTCGGAAGCGATCGATAACGAATTGAGTCGGCTTGCGCACGGCCATTGACCAAGATTCCCGTCTGACCTTACTGTCCGACAGCATGGGATTTCGGCAATAGGACCGAAACTTTCGAAAGGCAGACGATGAAGACACGTGCGCGCTTGCCCGGACTCGTCGCCACCGCCGCGACGCTCGCCCTGGCGCTGAGCCTGTCGGCCTGCGGCGACGGGAACGGCGGGGCGTCGTCCGACGACGGCAAGATCCATGTTCTGGTCTACGGGGACGCCAGCAACAAGGTCGAACAGCAGATCGTCGACACCTTCAACAAGACGTCCGACGTCAAGGCCGTCCTCGACACCATCCCCGGTGCCGACTACCAGAAGAAGCTCCAGACGATCATCAGCACGCCGCAGGCCCCGGACGTGTTCTTCAACTGGGGCGGCGGCAGCATCAAGCCGTTCGTCGAGGCCGACCTGCTGCTGCCGCTCGACGGCTTCATCGAGAAGGACGCCGACCTGAAGAAGAAGTTCCTGCCGTCCGTCTTCGACAGTGGCGTCGTCGACGGCAAGCCGTACGGCATCCCGATGCGCGGCACCCAGCCGGTCCTGCTCTTCCACAACAAGAAGGTCCTCGACGACGCGGGCGTCGAGCCGCCGAAGACCTGGGACGAGCTGCTCGACGCGGTGGAGAAGCTCAAGGACGAGGGGGTCACGCCGATCGCGCTCGGCGGCGGCGACGTCTGGCCGACCCAGATGTGGTTCCAGTACCTCTACGACCGCACAGCAGGACCGGAGTTGTTCGCGAAGGCCGTCGGGGGCGACAAGAGCGCCTGGGAGAGCGCGGACAGCAAGAAGGCCCTGGGCATGATCAAGGAGCTCGTCGACACCGGCGCCTTCGGCAAGAACTACGACTCGGTCAAGTACACCAACGGCGGCTCGGTCCAGCTGATGGCCTCGGGCAAGGCCGGCTTCGAGCTGATGGGTTCCTGGTACTACTCCCAGCAGCTCACGGACCACGAGGAGTTCGCCGAGAAGGACCTCGGCTACACCGCCTTCCCGGCCGTCGAAGGCGGCAAGGGGGATCCGGCCGGCGTCGCGGGCAACACCAACAACTACTACTCGGTGATGAAGAAGACCAAGCACCCCGAGGCCGTCGCCGAGTTCCTGAAGCTCATGTACTCCGACGAGTTCGTCAAGGCGCAACTGGACATCGGCAACCTGCCGACCACGACCAACACCGACAAGTTCATCGACGGCTCGGGCACCCCCGAGTACTCGCGCTTCCAGTACGACCTCGTCGCCGACGCCCCGTCGTTCCAGCTGTCCTGGGACCAGGCGTACCCGCAGAAGGCGACCTCCGACATGCACAAGGCCGTCCAGCAGTTCTTCAACGGACAGCTCGACACGGACGGCTTCATCAAGGCCATGCAGGCCCTCCCGACCGACTGACGAACGGCTCATGACCACACAGACCACGAGCACCCGCCCCGGCTTCGCCTGGGCGCTGCCCGCCGCAGTGTTCTTCGCCCTCTTCGCGATCGTGCCGCTGATCATGGTGGCGGTGCTGTCGTTCATGAGCTGGGACGGGATCAGCCCGCCCGAGTTCGTCGGCACCGACAACTGGTCGCGCCTCATCGACGACCCGGTCATGCTCAAGAGCGTCTGGCTGACCCTGCTGCTGACCGCGCTCGGCGTGGCCCTCCAGACCCCGCTGAGCATCCTGCTCGGCGTCTGGGCCGCCGGGAACCAGCGCAACCGCGCCGTCCTGTCGGTCATCTACTTCATCCCGCTGCTGCTGTCCGCCACGGCCGTGTCCGTGCTGTGGCGGGCGCTGCTCGACCCGAACTTCGGCATCCCCTCCGCCGCCACCTGGCTGTTCGGCGACGGCAACCTGTTCGGTGAACAGGCCACCGCCATCGGGGTCCTCGCGTTCGTCAGCACGTGGCAGTTCACCCCGTTCCACACGCTGATCTACCAGGGTGCCGCCCGCGCCGTCCCGCAGGTGCTGTACCAGGCGGCGGAGATCGACGGGGCGGGCCGCTACCGGCAGTTCTTCCACATCACACTGCCGCAGCTGCGCACTGCCATGATCACCTCGGTGATCCTGATGATCGTCGGCGGCCTGACCACGTTCGAGACGGTCCTCATCCTGACCCAGGGCGGCCCCGGCACCGACACCACCATCAGCGCCTACTACATGTACGACAAGGCGTTCAAGAGCTTCGACTACGGCACCGGCTCCGCGATCGCCCTGGCCCTGGTCGTCGCGGCCACCGTCATCTCGCTGATCGTCGTCCGGGTCTCCGGCTACGACAAGATGCGCAGTTCCATGGAGGGTGTGTCATGAGGCGCCGACCGAACTACCTGGCCGGCGCGGGCTCGTTCGTATGGCTCCTCCTGGTCGGCCTGCCGCTGTACGTGCTGCTCGCCGCGACCCTGCGCACCCGGCAGGACTACGCCGAGAACGGCCCGGTCTCGATCCCGGACAGCTTCACGCTCGACAACTACACCGGCGCCTTCGACTCCGGCTTCGGCCGGTACTTCCTCAACACCCTCGTCGTCACTGCCTGCGTGGTCGGCCTCGTACTGCTGCTGGTCCCACCCCTCGCCTACGCCATCGTGCGCAGCCGCGGCCGGGCCACCTCGGCGGTCTTCCGGCTGTTCCTGCTCGGCCTCGCCATCCCCGCCCAGGCCGTGATCGTGCCGATGTTCTACCTGATCAGCGAGGCCGGGCTGTACGACAACCTGCTCGGCGTCATCCTGCCCACGACCGCGTTCTGCCTGCCGATGTCGGCGCTGATCCTCAGCGGCGCCATGCGGGACATCTCCCCGGAGCTGTTCGAGGCCATGACCATGGACGGCGCCACCCCGCGGCGCATGTTCTTCCAGCTCGTGGTGCCGCTGTCGCGCGGCGGACTGTCCACGATCGTCGTGTTCTCCGCCCTCCAGGCGTGGAACGGCTTCCTGTTCCCGCTCGTCCTGACCCAGTCCGACGCCACCAAGGTCGTCACCCTGGGCCTCTACAACTTCCAGACCGAACACGGCATCGACATCCCCGGCCTGCTGGGAGCCGTGGTGCTGTCCATGGTGCCCGTCCTGCTCGTCTACCTGTTCGCCCGTCGCGCCCTGGTCCAGGGCCTGATGGGCGTCGGAGGAAAGTGACCCACAACGTGGCGGTTGAGACCACCCCCGAAATCCCCCTCTGGAACGACCCCGCCCTCTCCGTCACCACCAGGGTGTCCGCGCTCATCGAGGCGATGACCCCCGAGGAGAAGATCGCCCAGCTGTACGGCGTCTGGGTCGGCGCGTCCGACGAGGGCGGAGACGTAGCCCCCCATCAGCACGACATGGAGGAGGCCGTCGACCTCGACGCGCTCCTGCCCACCGGGCTCGGCCAGTTGACCCGGCCCTTCGGCACCGCCCCCGTCGACCCGGCGCTCGGCGCGCTCTCGCTGCTGCGCACCCAGGCCCGCATCGCCTCGGCGAACCGCTTCGGCATCCCCGCGGTCGCGCACGAGGAGTGCCTGGCCGGCTTCGCCGCCTGGGGTGCGACCGCCTACCCCGTCCCGCTGTCCTGGGGTGCCACCTTCGACCCGGACCTGGTGCAGCGCATGGCGTCCGCCATCGGCCGCGACATGCGGTCCGTCGGCGTCCACCAGGGCCTCGCACCCGTCCTGGACGTGGTGCGCGACGCCCGCTGGGGCCGGGTCGAGGAGACCATCGGCGAGGACCCGTACCTCGTCGGCACCATCGGCTCCGCCTATGTGCGCGGCCTGGAGGACGCCGGCGTCGTCGCGACCCTCAAACACTTCGCCGGCTACTCGGCCTCCCGCGCCGGACGCAACCTCGCGCCCTCCCCGATGGGCCCGCGCGAGCGCGCCGACGTCCTGCTGCCGCCCTTCGAGATGGCGATCCGCGAGGGCGGCGCCCGGTCGGTGATGCACGCCTACACCGACACCGACGGCGTGCCCGCGGCGGCCGACGAGGACCTGCTCACCGGGCTGCTGCGCGACACCTGGGGCTTCGACGGCACCGTCGTCGCCGACTACTTCGGCATCGCCTTCCTCAAGACGCTGCACGGCATCGCCGCCGACTGGGCGGAGGCCGCGGGAGCGGCGCTGCGGGCGGGCGTCGACGTCGAACTGCCCACCGTCAAGACGTTCGGCGCACCCCTGGTGGAGGCGGTCGCCGCCGGCCGGGTCCCCGAGAAGGTGATCGACCGCGCCCTGCGCCGGGTGCTCACCCAGAAGGCGCTCCTCGGGCTGCTCGACCCGGACTGGAACCCGGTGCCCGCCGCGCTCGACGGCGCCGACCTGGACGACCCGGAGGCCCTGCGCGGCCGGATCGACCTGGACGGGCCCCACAACCGCGAACTGGCCCGCACGGTCGCCGAGGAAGCGGTCGTGCTGCTGAGCAACGACGGCACGCTGCCGCTCGCCCGGCCGCGCCGCATCGCCCTCGTCGGACCCAACGCCGACGAGGCCACCGCCGTACTCGGCTGCTACTCCTTCCCCCAGCACATCGGCGTCCACCACCCCACCACCCCGGTCGGCATCGGCCTGCCCACCCTGCGCGCCACCCTGGCCGCCGAGTTCCCCGACACCGAGTTCACGCTCGCGCACGGCACGGGCGTCGACGACGGCGACGTCTCCGGCATCCCCGAGGCCGTCCGCGCGGCCGGGGAGGCGGACGTCGTCGTCGCCGTCCTGGGCGACCGCGCCGGGCTGTTCGGACGCGGCACCAGCGGTGAAGGCTGCGACGTCGAGTCGCTCGCCCTGCCCGGCGCCCAGCAACGGCTCCTCGACGCGCTCCTCGACACCGGCAGGCCGATCGTCACGGTGCTGCTCGCGGGCCGGCCCTACGCGCTGGGCCGGTCCGTGACGGAGTCCGCCGCGATCGTGCAGTCCTTCTTCCCCGGCGAGGAGGGGACCGCCGCTCTCGCGGGCGTGCTCAGCGGGCGTACCGGCCCCTCCGGCCGGCTGCCGGTCAGCGTGCCCCGCGGAGCCGGTGCCCAGCCGACCACCTATCTGGGGGCGCGGCTCGCCCACGTCAGCGAGGTGTCCAGCATCGACCCGACGCCCGCGTTCGGCTTCGGGCACGGCCTCACGTACACCACGTTCGCCTGGAGCGACCTCGCGGTGGACGCGCGCCAGGCGCCCACCGACGGCGAGTTCGCGCTGGCACTGACCGTCCGCAACACCGGTGAACGGCACGGCACCGAGGTCGTCCAGCTCTATCTGCACGATCCGGTGGCCTCCGTCGTCCAGCCGGTGCAGCGCCTCGTCGGCTACACCCGGGTACCGCTGGCACCCGGCGAGGCCCGCAGGGTGCGCGTCGCGGTCCCGGCCGACCTCGCCTCCTTCACGGGGCGCGACGGCCACCGCGTCGTCGAACCAGGCGCGCTGGAGCTGCGGTTCGCCGCATCCAGCACCGCGCCGCCCCTGACGGCGACAGTCACCCTCACCGGTCCGCAACGGCGGGTAGACCACACGCGGCGGCTGCACGCCGTCTTCGAGCAGGAACCGGCGGCAGGCGGCTGAGGCGCCCGGGTCAGCGGCCCCGCAGCACATCGAGCGCCTGGAGCGCGACATGGAGTTCGGTGCGCTGCTCGCCGGACTCCAGGTCGCGCCCGAGCAACCGCTCGATCGTCCGCAGCCGTTGGTAGACGGTCTCCCGGGACAGCCCCGCCGACCGGGCGGCGACGGTCTTGTTGCCCGCGGCGTCCAGATAGCCGCGCAGGGTCGTCACGAGGTCGGTGCCGTGCCGGGCGTCGTGGTCGAGCAGCCGGCCCAACTGCCGTTCCGCGTAGTCCTGGACCCGGGTGTCGTCGCGCAGCGCGAACAGCAGCCGGCGCAGGCCGATGTCCGTCCGTTCGTGGAAGGAGCGGTCCGGCGGCGGGGGCCGGCCCGGCTCGGTCGCCTCGGCCACCCGGGCCGCCTCACCGAAGGAACGCGCGACGCCGTCGAGATCCGGGGCCGGGGAGCCGACGCTCACGGTCGCGCCCGGAACGGCGTCCAGCACGCCCCGGCTCAGCCGCTCGACGGCCTCGCGCCAGGGCGGCGACGGACGCAGCGCCAGCAGCACGCCCAGGCGGGTGGGGGAGAGCAGACCGACGAGCGCCCGCGCCCCCGACGTGCTCAGCTCCTCGGACAGGCGGGCCTCGGCCGTCGCGGCGTCCGTCTCTCCCGGGAGGTCCGCGAGTACGGCGACGAAGCGGGCGTCCTCCGCGGGCAGCCCCAGGGCCGCGACACGGGCGCGCGCGTCCGCGGGGGAGCGGTGGCGCCGCTCGGCGAGGTCCCTCAGGGCCGTGCGGTGGGCGGTGCGTTCCCAGGGCGTGGCGTGGGTGAGACGGGCGATGGTGAGGGCCATCGCGGTCCGCTCCAGCACGGTGACGTCCTCGGGTCCAAAGGACCGGTCCCCGCCCGGCAGCATGGCCACCCGCCCCCAGCCCTCGCCCTGGTACTCCACCGGGGCCACGAGCCAGCCCTCGGGACCGGCGAGGCCCGTGCGGTCGGTGGCCGGCGTGGTCCGCGAGCGACGCTCCCATCCGGTGAGCGCGGCCTGCGCCGTACTGCCCGAGGGCTCGCAGACCAGGGCACGGTGGACCAGGTTCTCCAGCACGACCGTCCGTCCGCTCATCTCCGCCGCCGCGCGCACCACGTCTTCCGGACCGGCGCCGCGCAGGGTCAGCGCGGTGAACGCCTCGTGGACCCGCTGCGTCCTGCGCATCGCGTCCGCCTGGCTGCCGAGGATCAGCGCGTGGACGACCTGCGTGACCTCCAGGAAGTTGACGTCCTGGGCGAGCGTGACGAGCGGCAGCCCGCGCGCCCGGCAGGCCTGGACGAGGGCGTCCGGCGGCCGGTGGTAGCGGCGCACCAGCTCGATGACCAGGGCGGCGGCACCGACGTCGGCGAGTTCGTCGACGTAGCGGCGTACGCCCGCCGGGTCCTCGGGCAGCGGCATGCCCGTGGTGAGGACGAGTTCGCCGCCCTTGAGGAACGACGCCGGGTCCGTCAGCTCGGTGACGTGGACCCACCGGACCGGGCGGTCGACGCGGTCCGCGCCGGTGACCACCCGCGGCTCGCCCCCGGCCAGCACCGGCAGGGCCAGCACGTCGGCCACGGTGGGCGGACGGCCCTCCGGGCCCGGGTGCCGGTTCTCGCTCACGGTGCCTCCCTGTGCCCCCTGGTCACTCTGACAAGCCTCCTTGACCTGCGCAAGAGCGCTCGGAGGGCGGCGCGGGCGCGGAGCGGCGGCGCGCCCGGCCGCGGGCCGGTTTCACCAACTCCGGGAAACCCGCCCCCCCCCGGCAGAAGGCCCGGTTGGGGGCCCCCCGGGGGCGGCAGGATTGGGG
>NZ_JBHXNW010000092.1:2218-3943 GCF_042717365.1 Streptomyces sp. NPDC058534 | reverse complement strand
GCGCGCGGCGCCGGACGGTTGACACAACGTCCGGATACCGCGCCCCCGCCGGACAGATCACGCGTTGGCGGGCCCGCCGGGGAGGGAAGGATCGGGGGACCGCAGCTGACCGACGATCACGCCGGGAGACGAGCATGACCGCACTGTCGCCGCACCTTCGCCAGGCCACGCCCGTGGTGGCCGTCCGGGGCGAGGGCGTCCACATCCATGGCGAGGACGGCCGCCGCTATCTGGACTTCACCGCCGGCATCGGCGTCACCAGCACCGGCCACTGCCACCCCAGGGTGGTGGCCGCCGCCCAGGAGCAGGTCGGCACCCTGGTCCACGGGCAGTACACGACCGTCATGCACCAGCCGCTGCGGCGCCTCGTCGACAAGCTCGGCGAGGTGCTGCCGGCCGGTCTGGACAGCCTGTTCTTCACCAACTCCGGCAGCGAGGCGGTGGAGGCGGCACTGCGCCTGGCCCGCCAGGCCACCGGCCGCCCCAACGTGCTGGTCTGCCACGGCGGCTTCCACGGCCGCACCGTGGCCGCCGCGTCCATGACCACCTCGGGCACCCGCTTCCGGTCCGGCTTCTCGCCGCTGATGAGCGGCGTGGTCGTCACCCCCTTCCCGACGGCCTTCCGCTACGGCTGGGACGAGGAGACCGCCACCCGCTTCGCCCTCCAGGAGCTGGACTACACCCTCCAGACGATCACCTCGCCCGCCGACACCGCCGCCGTCATCGTCGAGCCGGTCCTCGGCGAGGGCGGCTACGTCCCCGCGACCCGCGCCTTCATGGAGGGCCTGCGCGAGCGCGCGGACCGCCACGGCTTCCTGCTGATCCTGGACGAGGTGCAGACCGGCGTGGGCCGCACCGGCCGGTTCTGGGGCCACGAGCACTTCGGCGTCACCCCCGACATCCTGATCACCGCCAAGGGCCTGGCCAGCGGCTTCCCCCTGTCCGCGATCGCGGCCTCCGAGGAACTGATGGGCAAGGCCTGGGCGGGCTCGCAGGGCGGCACGTACGGCGCCAACGCGGTGGCCTGCGCGGCGGCCTGCGCCACCCTCGACGTCGTACGCGACGAGAAACTGGTGGAGAACACGGAGGCCATGGGCGCGCGCCTGCGCCGCGGACTGGAGGAGGTGGCGGCGCGGACGCCCGCCATCGGGGACGTACGGGGCCTGGGACTGATGCTGGCCAGTGAGTTCGTCACCGAGGACGGCGAACCGGACCCCGGGACCGCCGCCCGGGTCCAGCGGGCCGCGGTCGACGAGGGCCTTCTGCTGCTGCTCTGCGGAGCCTGGAACCAGGTGGTCCGGATGATCCCGGCGCTGGTGATCGACGAGACGGCCGTCGACGAGGGCCTGCGGGCCTGGGCCGCCGCGGTCGAGGCCGGCACGTCGGGAGCGGCGGACCGGTGATCCGATGGCCGCCGTCGTCGTGAGGCCGGCAGGCGTTCCGGTGCGCGCGGACCGGGTCCGCATGCCGCGGCCGGCACGTTGGGCGCGGCGGACCGGGTCCGCATGTCGGGGCCGATACGCCGGGGCGGCGGACCGGTGACCCGGCGACCGCCGCCGCCGTGCGGCGGACGCCGACCGGAGCACACGCAGACCGGGGGCGGGCGCCCGGGCCGGGGGGCCCGAGGGTCCCCAAAAACCACACCCCCACCCACCCCGAGATAAGCGGCGCGGGGTGGGGGGCGCGGGGGGGCGCGCGGGGGCCCGCGGGGGGGGCCCCCCCCCC
>NZ_JBHXNW010000092.1:0-2208 GCF_042717365.1 Streptomyces sp. NPDC058534 | reverse complement strand
CGCCCCCCTCTGGGGGCCCCTCCCGGGGGGGGGGGCGCCCCGGCGCCCGGGCCCCCGCCGCCGCGGGGGGGGGCACGCCGACCGGCGCACACGCAGCCCGGGCCCGGCCTCCGGGCCGGGCGACCAGGAGGGACCCCATGACCGACACACCGACCCAGCTCTTCATCGGCGGCGCGTGGACGGACGCGGCGGACGGCGCCGTCCTGCCCGTGGACGACCCCGCGACCGGCGAGACCGTCCGCCACGTCGCCGACGCCGGCCCCAAGGACGCCCGGCTCGCCGAGGACGCCGCCGTCCAGGCGCAGGAGGCGTGGGCCCGCACGGCACCGCGGGCACGCAGCGAGATCCTGCGCCGCGCCCACGAGATCGTCCTGGACCGCACGGACGAACTCGCCCACCTCATGACCTCCGAGATGGGCAAGCCGCTGGCCGAGGCCCGGGGCGAGGTCGCCTACGCCGCCGAGTTCTTCCGCTGGTTCTCCGAGGAGGCCGTCCGGATCGACGGCGGCCACGGCATCCTCCCCGACGGACGCAACCGCATGCTGCTCTCCCGGCGCCCGGTCGGGCCCTGCCTGCTGATCACCCCGTGGAACTTCCCGCTCGCCATGGGCGCCCGCAAGATCGCCCCGGCGATCGCGGCCGGCTGCACGATGGTGCACAAGCCGGCCCCGCAGACCCCGCTCTCCAGCCTGGCCCTCGCCGCGATCCTCAAGGAGGCCGGACTGCCGGACGGCGTGCTGAACGTCGTCCCCACCTCCAGGGCGGGAGAGGTGTGCGAACCGCTGCTGCGCGGCGGACGGATCCGCAAGCTGTCCTTCACCGGCTCGACGGCCGTCGGACGGCTGCTCCTCGCGCAGTGCGCGGACACCGTCGTCAGGACCTCGATGGAGCTGGGCGGCAACGCGCCGTTCATCGTCTTCGACGACGCGGACCTGGACGCCGCCGTGGACGGCGCGATGATCGCCAAGATGCGCAACATGGGCGAGGCGTGCACCGCCGCGAACCGCTTCTTCGTGCACCGCCCGGTGGCCGAGGAGTTCTCGCGGCGGCTGGCCCGGCGGATGGAGGCGCTGGTCGTGGGCCCCGGCACCCGGGACGGCGTCGACGTCGGCCCCCTCATCGACGCCGCCGGACGCGCCAAGGTCGAGGAACTGGTCGCCGACGCGGTGGAGCGCGGCGCCCGGGTGCTGGTCGGCGGCCGGACACCCGAGGGCCCCGGCTGTTTCTACCCGCCGACGGTACTTACCGACGTCTCCCCGGACAGCGCGCTCATGGACACGGAGATCTTCGGCCCCGTCGCGGCGATCCTCACCTTCGACGACGAGGAGGAGGCCGTACGCCGCGCCAACGACACCCCCTGGGGCCTCGTCGGCTACCTCTACACCGAGGGCCTGGACCGCGGCCTGCGGGTCAGCGAACGCCTGGAGACCGGCATGGTCGGCCTCAACACCGGCCTGGTCTCCAACCCGGCCGCGCCCTTCGGCGGCGTCAAGCAGTCGGGCCTCGGCCGGGAGGGCGGCAGGGTGGGGATCGAGGAGTTCCTGGAGTACCAGTACGTGGCGCTGCCGACCCGGTGACGAGGAGCCGGTGACGAGGAGATCGACCGACGGACTTTGCATGGTCATGCGTCATCATGCATACTCTTCCTATGTCCAAGGTCCTCACCTCCCTTCCCACCGGCGAGCGCGTCGGTATCGCCTTCTCGGGCGGCCTCGACACCTCGGTCGCGGTCGCGTGGATGCGTGACAAGGGCGCCGTGCCCTGCACGTACACCGCCGACATCGGCCAGTACGACGAGCCCGACATCGCCTCGGTGCCAGACCGTGCGAAGACCTACGGCGCCGAGATCGCGCGCCTGGTCGACTGCCGCGCGGCGCTGGTGGAGGAGGGCCTGGCCGCGCTCACCTGCGGGGCGTTCCACATCCGCTCCGGCGGGCGCGCCTACTTCAACACCACGCCGCTCGGCCGCGCCGTCACCGGCACGCTCCTGGTGCGGGCGATGCTGGAGGACGACGTCCAGATCTGGGGCGACGGCTCCACGTTCAAGGGCAACGACATCGAGCGGTTCTACCGGTACGGCCTGCTCGCCAACCCGCAGCTGCGGATCTACAAGCCGTGGCTGGACGCGGACTTCGTGACCGAGCTGGGCGGCCGCAAGGAGATGTCGGAGTGGCTCGTCGCCCACGACCTCCCCTACCGGGACTCCAC
>NZ_JBHXNW010000091.1:20045-33867 GCF_042717365.1 Streptomyces sp. NPDC058534 | reverse complement strand
CGCCTGGTCACACCATGCCCACGCCCCTACACCTTGACCTCAAACGACATGGGGTGTCTGACCGGCCCGTGGGTGCCCGCCGGCCGGGCGGGCACCCGCGGGGCGTGTTTTCCAGGCGACGTCGACCTGCTCTCCACCAGGGCTAAAGACCCTCCTGCGACCCTCATCGGCAGCGGCAGCAGAGAGGGAGTTACAGGAATGGCTCAGAGCAACGCGCACGCCGTCTCGATCACGAGTGCATTCAGCCCCGTCCGGATGGAGGGCGTCGCAGCGTCGGCGCACCGCGAATTCGACCTGGGTCATTTCGAGAGACTCCCGGCCCGCGACGTTCCCGTCGCCGCGCTGTGTGCCGGGGTTCTACTGCGCCAGGGCGGAATTGACGCCGCGCATGTCCGGCTGCTCGTCGACGCGGCGGAATCCGCGGACCTTCCCCCCGTTCTCGTCCAGGTGGACGGCTGCCGGGTCATCGACGGGCTGCACCGCCTGGAGGCCGCCCGGCTCATGGGCGAGGACCGCATCAGGGCCCGCTTCCTGGACTGCTCCAACGCCGAGGCCCTCGTCATCGCCCTGCAGGCGAACGGCGCGCACGGCCTGCCGCTGTCGAAGGCGGACCGCGTCGCCGGGGCCCAGCGGGTCCTGGGCTCCCACCCCGACTGGTCCGACCGCGCCCTGGCCGGGGTGACGGGGCTGAGCGCGAAGACGATCGCGTCGCTGCGCGAGAGGTCGGCGCTCGTGGCGCCGCTGGGCGGCAAACGCGTCGGGCAGGACGGCAGGCGGCGCCCGGTGGACGCGGGCGAGGGCAGGCGGCGGGCCGCCGAGTACATCGCCGCCCATCCGGGCGCCCCGCTGCGCCAGGTCGCCCATGCGACCGACGTGTCGCTGGGCACGGTGCACGACGTCAGCGCGCGGCTGCGGCGCGGCGAGGGCCCCGAACGCGGCGGGCGCCACCCGCAGGCCCTGCGCCCGCAGCATGTGCGGCCGGTGCCGTCCGGGCCGGCGCCCGGCGGCCCGCGCGCGGTTGAGGAGACGGCCGCCGAGGGCGGCCGGCGGGCGCCGCTGCGGGTGGCCGGACCGGCGGAGGCCGATGTGCCGCAGCGCAGGAACCACACCGAGGCGCCGCCCACGTGGGCGGCGGTGGCCGCCAAGATGGCCACCGATCCCGCCCTGCGCTACACCGCGGGCGGCCGGGAGCTGCTGCGCTGGATGCAGGCCCACGCCACCGAGCCCGGCGAGGACTGGCGGCGGATCGCCGACGCCGTCCCGCCGCACTGGCTCGGCGTCATCGCGCCGATCGCCGATCACATCGGCCAGGAGTGGTGTCTGCTGGCCGAACGGCTCAAGGCCCGGCAGGAGTTGTGCCGCAATCCGTCGACCTCAGGCTCCTGAGGGCGGTGCGGCGGGCACCGCCCGCAGCCGGCCGGCGGGTGGCGGGGCGCCGGCGGCGGCGCAGCCGGGCTGCGGCTCGACGCTCTGCGGGGGCGTCAGGGCGGGCAGGGCGAGCAGGACCGGCGGATCGGCCGGGCGGGCCGGGCGCAGCCGTAGGGCGGCGCTGGTGACGGTGTCCGCGGTGACGGTGACGGTGGTGGCGCGGTCCCCGACGAGCGGGGTCCACCCGGCCTGCGGGTCGTGGGCGCCGGCGGCGGCCACCGCCACCGCGAGCAGATGCCACTGCCCTGCGGGCACGTTCTGCAGCGTGTAGCAGCAGGGCCGGTCGGCGGGCACGTCGACGACGGCCGCGGCGGCGGCCGGGTACTGGACGACGGGCGTGGCGAAGGCGCCCAGATACACCCGTGCGTTCCCGTGCCCGGCCGGCAGCCTGACCGTTCCGGCGAGCGCGCCGCGCGGAAGGCCGGGGCCCGGGTCGGGTGCCGGCGGTTCCTGCCCCTGGCCGCGGCAGAGTCTGCGGAAGTGGCCGGGCGGCAGCCCGGTGCCGGCGGTGAAGGCGTCGGTGAACGCGTCCAGGCCGCGGTATCCGACCGCGGCGCCGACCTCGGCGGTACTCATCGGACCATCGCCGATCAGCCGCTTGGCCTCGTGAATACGCAGTGCGGTGAGATACCGGCCGGGGCTCAGTCCCGTCTCGTCCTTGAACAGGCGCGAGAAAGGAAAACGGCCGAGCCGGGCTTTTTCGGCGATGTCCGAGACGGTCAGCGGATCGCGAAAGCGCTCACGCATGTACTCGAGTGCCCTTTCCACTGCCGCGTCCATGTCCACCTCGCCCCGTGTCGGTCCGCTCGACAGTCTGGCTCGCGGGCCTCGCGGCCCGCTCGAGTCCCGCTCGGGACCGGCTGCAGACCCCCGGCCCGGAAAAAGAGGTCAGGAACGGAGAAGCCCGGGCGGCGGGCCCGCGGCTAGCGTGACGTGAATGGACCTCACCCTTCATACGAGTTCCCTGCCGCACGACGACCCGGACGCCGCGCTGGCCTTCTACCGGGACGTCCTGGGCTTCGAAGTCCGCCGGGACGTGGGACGGGGCAGGACCCGCTGGATCACGGTCGGCCCCGCCGGCCGGCCGGACACGGCGCTGCTGCTGGCGCCGGCCGCCGCCGGTGCCTCGCTCACCGGCGCGGAGCGCACCACCGTGCTGGAGATGATGGCCAAGGGCACCTTTGGGCGGATCGTGCTCGCCGCTCGGGACCTCGACGCCACGTTCGCCCGGGTGCAGGCGGCCGGCGCCGAGGTCGTCCAGGAGCCGTTCCTGCATCCCTGCGGCGTCCGCGACTGCGCGTTCCGCGACCCCGCGGGCAACCTGCTCCGCATCCGGGAACCGGACCGCGACGCCGGCTGAGAGGAGCCCCCTTGATGTGCCCTCCCGCATGGCGGCAGGCGATGATCGCCGCGCAGCGTCTGCTCGACCTGGCGCAGGTGCGCCGCGTGCGCGACCGGATCGAGAGGGACCTGACGCGGCCGCTGGACGTCGAGGCGCTCGCCCGCGAGGCGGGCATGGCGCCCGGGCTGCTCGCCTCGCGCTTCGCCGACGCCTACGGCCACTCGCCGTACGCCTACCTGACGGTGCGCCGTATCGAGCGGGCGATGGCGCTGCTGCGGCACGGCGACCACAGCCCGGCCGGCCTCTGTCTCGCGGTCGGCTGCCCGTCCACGGCCGTCCTGGTCACCCGGTTCACCGAACTGGCCGGCATGACTCCCGAGGCCTACCGGCGGCGCGCGGCGGCCGGATCGGCCGGGCTGCCCCGGTGCGTGGCGGCGGCGCCGGCGTCCGCCCAGGCCGTGCGGGGGCGCCCCGCGTGAGAGGCTCACCAGGAATCCTGACAATGAGGAGGAAAGCCGTGAAGCGTACGCAGTCTCCCGCCAAGGAGTCCGGGCCTGCCGCCGGAAAGGGGTTCACCGCCGAGGAGCGGGCGGCGATGAAGGAGCGGGCCGCGGAGCTGAAGTCCGCGCGGCGCGGGCCGAAGGCGGACCCGGAGAGCGAGGTGCTCGCGAAGATCGGACAGATGCCGGAAGCGGACCGGGTGCTGGCCGCCCGGGTCCACGAGATCGTGCGGTCCACCGCTCCGCAGCTCGCGCCGCGCCTGTGGTACGGGATGCCCGCGTACGCCAAGGACGGCAAGGTCCTGTGCTTCTTCCAGAGCGCGCAGAAGTTCAAGTCGCGCTACGCCACGCTGGGTTTCAGTGACGTGGCGGCGCTGGACGACGGCGCGGTGTGGCCGACGGCGTTCGCGCTGACCCGGATGAGTGCCGCGGTGGACCAGCGGATCGGGGCGCTGGTGCGGCAGGCGGCGGGCTGAGGCCCGCCGCCTGGCAGGCGGCGGGCCCGCCGGGCGGTGCCGGTCCGGGGCACCGCGCGGTGGGCCCGCGCCGGCAGGCGGGCGGGGCTGTCTCAGCCGAAGGAGATGTCGGCGCCGACCGGGCCGGTGCCCTCCAGGTAGGCGACCAGCTGGCACTGCTGGGCGGCGCAGTCCACGGTGACGGTGGAGCCGGTGCCGGTGCCGGTGCTCCAGTCGGTGGCGGTGAACTGCTTGCGCACGGTGTAGGCGGTGCTGAAGCCGCCGGCCGCGTCCACGGTGGCCTTCGCCAGCGTGTCGGTGCAGGTGGTGTTCTCCCGGCACTGCGATACGGCGACCTCGGCGCCCGCCGGGAAGCCGGTGCCCCTCACGGTCACGGACTGGCCGTCGGCCAGGCCGGCGGCGGGCGTGGCGGTCACCGCCGGGGCGGCGGAGGCGGGGGCGGCGGTGAAGGCCAGGGCGGCCACGGCGGCGGCGCCCAGCAGGCCGGACTTGGTCAGGCGCGAGCGGATCTGCATGTTCGTCTCCCCAGATGGGTGCGGTGAGCGGAACGGCGCGTTGTGGTGATCACGCCTCACCCAGAGTCGGCGGGAGCGCATGAGATCCGCTGGACAACCGCTTGAGCCCCTGCCGTCCTCCGCTGGACGAGGGGGGGCAGGGGGTGCCGAGCATGAAGCCCACGCCCCGCACCGTGACGACCCAGCCGCTGTCGCCCAGCTTGCCGCGCAGGCTGCTGACATGGGTGTCGACGGTGCGCCGGGACCAGGAGTCGCCCCAGACCTGCTGGAGGAGCTGCTTGCGCGGGATGACCGTGCCGGGGTGCGAGGCGAGCAGGCACAGCAGGTCGAACTCCTTGCGGGTCAGGGCGACTTCCTCGCCGTCGACCAGGACCGCGCGGGATGCCGCGTCGATGTGCAGGCGGCCGTGGCGGATCTCGCGGGCGGCGGCGGGCTGCCAGGCGGCCCGCCGCATCACGGCCTCGATCCGGGCCATCAGCTCCCGCAGGCCGTAGGGCTTGGCCACGTAGTCGTCGGCGCCCGCCTGGAGGCCCAGGACACAGTCCAGTTCGGAGGCGCGGGCGGTGACGATGATGACGGGCACCCGGCTGACGGCCCGCAGCGCGCGGCAGACCTCCAGGCCGTCCAGGTCGGGCAGTTCGAGGTCGAGGAGGACCAGGTCGGCGTCCTCGTGGGCGCGCAGCGCGTCGCCGCCGCGCCGTATGCCGAGGGCGTCGTGGCCGTGCCGGCGCAACTGGGTGACCAGGGATTCGGCGCAGCCGGTGTCGGCGTCCACGACCAGAACGCGGCGCCCGGAGGGCATGGCGACGGCCGTGCGGTGGCCGGCGGGGGCCGGCTCGCGCTCCTGGGCGGGCCGGGCGGCGGGCGGGGCGGCGCCGGCGGGCGGGCGGGTGTCGAGCAGTGCCTGTGCCGATGTGTGGGTCATGCCTCCCCCGGGGGTCCGGTGCGGTGGGCCGGGGGTGCGCGAGCCGCCCCGGGGGTGACTCTAGGCACGGGCGGTGGAGCCCGGGTACAGCCCGGCTGACCCGGTGCGGGGCGGGTTCTACGGGTTGAGTACCCAGGCCGATTCGTGGCGTGTGAAGCCGATGTGCGGGTAGTAGCCGGCCGCGGCGGGGGCGGACAGCAGGACGAGTTTGGCGGCGGGGGCCTCGTCGCGCGCGGCGTCGATCAGGGCGCGGCCGATGCCGGTGCGCTGGCGGCCGGCTGTGACGGCGATGTCCGAGACGTAGGTGACGTAGGAGAAGTCGGATACGGCGCGCAGGATGCCCAGGAGGGTGCCCGCCTCGTCGCGGGCGACGAGGACGAGGTCGGCGTTCGCGGTCATGGCGGCGAACCGTTCGCGGTCGGCGAGGGGGCGTCGGGCGCCCAGGCCGGAGTCGTGGTAGAGGCCGAGGACCTCGTCGAGGTCGAGGGCGGAGCCCTCGACGCGGTCAGTCCTGAAGCGCATGCAGTTTCTCCAGTCGGGTGCGGATCACCTGGTGGTGGGTGAGGAAGCGCTCGGGGTCCAGGGCGGCGGTGTCGATGCCCTCCTTGGCCAGGGACGTGCCGAAGTGCTCGCCGGTGGCCAGGGTGTGGCCGGCCGCGGCCTGCACGCTGCGGTAGGCGTGTTCGCGTTCCATGCCGCTTGTCAGGAGGTCGGCGAGGACGGCGGAGCTGTGGACGAGGCCGTCACTCTCGTCGAGGTGGGCGCGCATCCGGCCGGCGTCGACGGTGAGCTGCTCCACCAGGTCGGCGGCCTTCGTCACCTGGAAGTGGCCGACCGAGAGGCTGTCGGGCAGGATGACCCGCTCCACGCACTGGTGGGCGAGGTCGCGTTCGTGCCAGAGCGCCACGTTCTCCAGGGCCGTGTCGGCGTAGCCGCGCAGCAGGCGGGCCAGGCCGCACAGCCGTTCGCTCGTGGTGGGGTTGCGTTTGTGGGGCATGGCGCTGGATCCCTGGTAGGCGCCGGTGCGGGGCTCCTCGACCTCGCGGACCTCGGTGCGCTGCAGCAGCCGCAGTTCCAGGGCGATCTGTTCCACGCAGGCGCCCAGGGTGGCGACGGCCTGCAGGAGCTGGGCGTGCCGGTCGCGGGCGACGACCTGGCTGGGCGCGGGTTCGGCGGCCAGGCCGAGTGCGGCCAGGACGTGTTCCTCGACGCGGGGGTCGATCAGCGCGTAGGTGCCCACGGAGCCGGAGACGGTGCCGACGGCGACGGCCTCGCGGGCGGCGGCGAGCCGGCCGAGGCAGCGGTCGACGGCGAAGGCGTGGGCGGCGAGTTTGTGCCCGAAGGTGGTGGGTTCGGCGTGCACTCCGTGGGTGCGGCCCACCATCACGGTGTCCCAGTGTTCGAGGGCCCGTGCGCTCAGGACCCGGCGCAGCCGGCGGGCGGCCGCGGTGAGCAGGTCGGTGGCCCGGGCCAGGGTGTGGCCCAGGGCGGTGTCGACGAGGTCGTAGCTGGTCATGCCGTGGTGCACCCAGCGTGCGGAGGAGGCGGGGATGTCCTCGCAGTAGGCGGCGAGGAAGGACAGCACCTCGTGGTCGCGTTCGCGTTCGAGTTCGGCGACCCGTTCGGGGTCCGGCACGCGGGCGCGGCGCATGTCCTGGACCACCTCGTGCGGTACGTGGCCCAGGGCGGCCTGCGCCTGGGAGGCCAGGATCTCCACCCGCACCCAGGTGGTGTAGCGGGAGCGGTCGCTGAAGAGGTGGGCCGTCTCGGGCAGCGTGTATCGGGCAATCATGCGACGCCTTCGTGGAAGGGGGCGGGCCGGTTCGGGGGCGGCCGGGAGGCCGCGGGGGGGGTCAGTAGGCGCCGAAGTACTCGCGCTGTTCCCACTGGGTGACCTGGCCGGGTGCGGTGGGGGCGGTGCGGGACCAGGTGTCGTAGCGGCGCAGTTCGCTCTCCTTGAGCTTGGTGAGGCAGGCGGTGAGGGGGGCGCCCAGGAGGCGGGCGGCGCGGCCGGCGCGGAAGGCGTCCAGGGCCTCGCGCAGGTGCTGCGGTACGAGGCCGGCGGCGCCGTGTGGCGGGGCGCCGGTGTCGGCGGGTGCGGGCGGGGCGGTCATGCCCTCAAGGCCGGCGAAGAGCTGGGCGGCGGCGGCGAGGTAGGGGTTGGCGCACGGTTCGCCGATGCGGTTTTCGAGGTGTGCCCCGGCGCCCTGGCCGACGAGGCGGAGCATCGCGCTGCGGTCTTCCTGGCTCCAGCCGAGCCGGGTGGGTGCCAGGGTGTGCTCGGCGGCGAGCCGCCGGTAGCCGTTGACGGTGGGCACCGAGAGCAGGAACAGTTCGCGGGCCCAGTCGAGCAGTCCTTCCGCGTAGGCCTTGGCGTGCGGGGCGGGGCCGCCGGAGGGGCCTTCGGTGCCGAACAGGTTGGCGCCGGTGGTGAGGTCGGTGACCGACTGGTTGAGGTGCCAGCCGCTGGGGTCGGCCGCGTCCAGCAGCGGCTGTGACATGAAGGAGGCGTGGTGCCCGCGCCGGGCGCACCAGTTCTTGGTGACCGTGCGGAAGAGCAGCATGGCGTCGGCGGTGTCCAAGGCGGACATCGGGCTGAACGTCGTCTCGACCTGGCCGGGCCCCGACTCGTGTTCCATCGAGCGCAGCGGCAGGCCGAGGGCGAGCAGGTGCAGGCCGAGCGGGTCGGTGAGGGGGGCGAGGGTGTCGTAGTGGGCGTCGAGGTTGAACTGGTAGCCGGCGTTCAGGGCGGCCACGCGCGGGGCCGGGCCCTGGAGTCCGAAGCCGTTGCCCCGGTTGCCGGGGGTGTCGTCGAGGCGGCGGGTGAGGTACCACTCGACTTCGAGACCGAGGACGGGGGCGAGGTCTTGTTCGGTGTAGCGGTCGACGACGCGGCGCAGCACGGCCCGTGAGGAGAGCGGGTGCGGGCTGCCGTCGCGCAGGTACTCGTCGCCGATGACCCAGGCGGTGCGGGCGTCGCCGCCCGGCAGCGGGTGGAAGGTGAGGGGGTCGGGGACCAGGATGAAGTTCCCGGCGCCCGCGATCTCGTCGACGCCGATGCCGTGCTCGCCGAGGAAGTCGACGGCGACGGCGTGCCCGGTGTCGAAGAGATACGGTCCGGGGCTGAAGTTCATGCCGTTGCGCAGCACGGACCGGAATGCCGCGGCGGTGAGGGTCTTGGAGCGGGCCAGGCCGTGCGGGTCGCCGTAGACCAGGCGCACGAAGTCGAGGCCGGCCAGGCTCGCCTCGATACGCTCGGCGGCGGCGAGGCGGGCCTGGTCCCACAGCCCGTGGTCGGCCACGAACGAGGGCCGTCCGACGCTGCCCTGCTCGGCGGGCGAGGACCATGACCTGGCGTACATGGGAACGTCCTTTCACGGGCGTGGGTCATCGGGTCATCGGGCGGCCGCGGGTTGCCGCAGCCGCGGGTGCGGCGCGGGTGCTGCGAGGTCGGCCTCCAGCCGGGCGGCGAGGCCGAGGACGAGGTCGTCGGCGCCGACGGGGCCGACCAGCTGCACGGCGGCCGGCAGTCCGGAGCGGGTCGGTCCGGCGGGCAGTGACAGGGCCGGCTGGCCGGTCATGTTGAAGGGGTAGGAGGCGGGTGCCCAGGCCAGCCACTGCAGGTCGCGGGGGTCGGCCGCCCAGGGCGGGCCGACGGCGTCGGCGGCGAACGGCTCGATGGGGACGGTGGCCATGGCCAGGACGTCGTAGCGGTTCATGACGGTGCGCAGGGTGGCGCGCAGGTTCTGGCGGACCTCCTCGGCGCGGATCACGTCGGCGCCGGTGAGGGTGCGCCCGTGCCGGATGACCTCCAGGCGGCCGGGGTCGGCCCGTTCGTCGTCCTCGCGGCGGGCGCCGGCCGCCTCGGAGGCGGCGAGGAGGTCGACGAGGGCGGGGTAGAGGTGGGTGCAGCGCACCTCGACGTCCTCGACCAGGTGTCCCTGGCCGAGCAGGGCCAGGCGGGCCTGTCCGGTGGCGCGGCGGACCTCGGCGCAGGTGCCGTCGTACTCGATCCAGCCGATCCGCAGGGCGCGCCCGGTGCGGGGGGCGTCCAGGGAGCCGAGGCCGGAGTCGGGGTCGGCCGGGTGCGGGCCCGCCATGGCGTGGGCGAGCAGCGCGGCGTCGGCGACGGTGCGGGCGAGGGGGCCCTGGTGGGCGAGCCGGTCGGCGCTGTTGGGCACATACGGGATGCGGCCCAGGGAGGGTTTGTAGCCGACGACGCCGCAGAACGCCGCCGGGATGCGGATCGATCCGGAGCCGTCGGTGCCCAGGGCCGCGTCGCACAGGCCGGTGGCCACCGCGGCTGCGGCGCCGCCGCTGGAGCCGCCGGCGCTCAGGCGCGGGTCGTGGGGGTTGCGGACGGGCGGGGCGACGCGGCTGAGGGTGGAGGCGCTCCAGCCGTACTCGGAGGTGGCGGTCTTGCCGACGACGACGGCGCCGGCGGCGCGCAGCCGGGCCACCGCGGGCGCGTCCTGGCGGGGCCGGGCGTTGGGCAGCAGCGAGCCGCGTGCGGTGGGCAGGTGACGGGTCTGCAGCAGGTCCTTCACGGAGACGGTGACGCCGAGCAGCGGCATGGCCCGCCAGGCGTCGGTGCCCAGTTCCCGGATGCGGGCGTCCGCGCGCCGTGCCGCGCGCAGCGCCTCCTCGCCCGCGAGGGCCACGTACGCGCCGAGGGTGTCGCGTTCGCGCACGGCGTCAAGGACGGCCGTGGTGTGTTCGAGGGCGGACAGCTCGCCGCGTTGCAGGAGGTCTCGGGTGTGGTGGACGCCGTGGGCGGTCATCGCTCTCCCTTCACGACGCCCGGCGCACGTCACCGGCCGCGGCGGCCGCGGGCCCGCGGCCGGTGACGGCACTCCAGTGCCAGCCGGCGTCGAACGCGGTGACCTCCAGGCGATGCCCGGCGGCGGCGAGCCGGGCGGCCAGTGAGGTGGCGCGGGCGATGAAGGCGGACACCTGGTGGGCGGCGAGCAGGTCCTGCTCGCCGAACGGGTCGCCGGCGCAGCGCAGCAGCCTGAGGTCCATGAAGCCGTCGAAGCGGCGCCCGTCGACCTCGACGGCCTGCGGGCTGCGCAGCGAGAAGCGCACGTTGTTGCTGACGTGCCCGTGGTGGTGCTGGTCGGAGAAGAACGCGACGTCGGGCAGGACGGGGGGCACGAAGTGGTCGCGGGCCGCCACCTCGGGCACCGGCGGCAGGTTGCCGGCCACGAAGTGCCAGGAGTTGTACTGCATGCGTGAGGACATGGCCCAGGCGGCGTCGGCGAGCGCGGAGGGGGAGCCGCCGAAGTGGGCGGCGGCGCCGGGCCGTGGCACCACGCAGCAGAAGAAGTGCGTGATGTCCCAGTCGCAGATCTCCGCCCAGCTCTGCCCGCGCAGCGCCCTGACCAGGTCGGGCAGTGAGCGCATGCCGCGGCTCATCGCGAAGTCGGCGCCGAAGGCGTCGACGGTGGCGGCCACCGTCTCGTGGACCAGGGACTCCAGGCCGGTGCCGAAGGCGCCGTGCGGGCGGGCGAGCCAGCCGGGCGCGGCGGCCAGTTCGCCGCCCAGTTCGCCGAGGGTGGCGCCGGCCAGCGGCAGCGTCGCGCGCAGGCGTTCGGTGACGGCGTCCTGGCGGGCCCGGGCGGCGGGGCCGGGGGCGGCGGCCACCCGCTCCACCTTGTGCATCAGGGCGCCGTGGATCTCCCGGTACAGCTGGGCGTGCCCGCCCAGCCGGCCGCGCCGTTCGCGCAGCCGTGCGGCGAGCCGGTCCAGGTCGGCGACGCACGGCGAGGCGGCGGGCACGGGCTTGAGGCCGGGTACGGCGTTGTAGGCGCGCCGGGCGCGTTCCAGCGTGTGGGCGACGTGGTCGACGCTCAGCTGGGTGCCGTTGGCCTCCTCGACGCGGCCGAAGCCGGCCGAGCGGATGAGCAGGGTCAGGCAGACGACGGCCTGGATGTCCTGGTCCGACCACAGGTCGAGCGGCAGGTTTTGCAGGCTGCTCAGGGCGCAGTCGGGGTGGCCGGGCCACAGGGTCTTGCCGGTCAGGGTGTTGTGGCCGCGGAAGTTCGTGTACGGGGTGTCCTCCTGGTAGAGGACGAAGGGGGCGGTGCGCAGGGCCGCTTCCCGGGCCCGGTCGAGGAGTTCGGCGCGGCCGTGGGGGCCCTGGGCGGCCAGCCAGGCCCGGCAGTCGGCGACGGTGTCGGCGCTGCGCCGGCGGGCGCGCTCCAGTGCGTGCCGGTAGGCGGTGAGGGCGGCGTGGTCGTAGGGCACGCGGAGCACTCCGCCGACCAGGTCGCGGGGGTCGAGGGGGCCGCTGCCGGGGGTGCGCAGGGCGATGCGGCCGTTGGTGGCCAGCCCGATCTCGCCCAGGAAGGCGGGCGGGCCGGGCGGGCCGGGGGCCGGCGGCGCGGGTTCGGCCGTGCCCGCGGGGATGCCGGGGGTGGCGGTGGGGGTGTTGCCGGCGGGGGTGGGGGTGTTGCCGGCGGGGGGGGGGGTGCCGGTGGGGGCGCCGGCGGAGTCGTGGTCCTCGGGGTCGCGCCAGGTCAGGCCGAACAGGGCGGTCAGGGCGGCCTGTTGTGCCTGGCCCAGGGCCCGCAGCTGGATGCCGGCGGGGACGTGTCCGTCGAGGGTGAGCAGGACGTCGAGTGCGGCGCGCGGGCCGTCGGCCTGGCTCGCCCGCTGCCAGACGCGGCTCAGCAGGTGGGGGAAGCCGGCGTCGGGGTCGTGCACGCGGTCCGGTTTGGCGGTGGCGCCGGCGGGGGTGCCGAGCCGGCTGGGGCGGCGGCTGATCCGCTTTTTCGCGTTGCGGGCGCGGCGGGACTCGCCGCGTCCTGCGGGCTCCTTCATGCGGCCCTCTCGGCGGTGAGTGAGACGTGGTTCCACATCGCGTCGTCGGTCGGGCTCCAGTCCTCGTCGACGTAGATGCAGTCGACCGGGCACTCCAGGACGCAGGCGGGGCAGCCCGAGCACAGTTCGGGGACGATGACCACGTCCAGGCCCCGGTCGAAGATCGCGCCGAACTCCGCGGGACAGCCGCGCAGGCAGCTGTCGCAGGTGATGCACTCGGACGCCTCGATGCGTCGCGGGGGCTTCTTCCAGTTGCCGGCGCGGGAGCGGCCGGCGATGCGGTCGGCGCGCTCCGACAGCGCGGCGGACGAAGCAAGCTTCTTCACGGGATCGGCCCCCTCCGGGACTCTTCTCGGCCAGTCCGAGTCGGACGGTCCCGATCGTCACCGGGCCGCCTCGACTGCCCCCGGAGTGCGGGTGGGGACCGGCTGGAGGGCCGCGGCGCCCGCTCCAGCACGCTGCGAGCGCGGCCCGTGCGCGCCGCCGGACCGTGGACATCCGGCTGCGCGCGGCCCTCTGTCCGGGGCGCCGGGTGCGCGCCGGCCCGTCCGCCCGCGGGCAGGCCCCGGGCCGCCCGCCGCCCACCACGGAGGAACCCATGCCCCTGCCGCCCGCCCGCCTCGTGCGGGTCGTCGAAGGTGTGCGTACCGGTCTGCAGAGGCTGGCACGCAAGCTGGCGCCCGCACCGTTCTCGCTGCTGGAGATGGTCCAGGGCGCCATGCTCAGCCAGGCCCTCTACGCCGCCGCCGAGCTGCGTGTCGCCGAGGCGCTGCGGGAGGGTCCGCTGTCCGCCGAACGGCTCGCCGCCCGCGTGGGCGCCCACCCCGACACGCTCCAGCGGCTGATGCGGCTGCTCGCCTCGAACGGTGTGTTCACCGAGCGCAAGGACGGCACGTTCGGCCTGTCCCCGATGGGGGCGGCGCTGCTGGAGGACGCGCCGATGTCGATGCGTGGCATCGCCCTACTCATGGGCCACCCGGTCCACTGGGAGGACTGGTCGCACTTCCTGGACGCGGTGCGCACCGGCGAGCCGAGCCTGCCCAGGCTGCGCGGTATGACGGCCTTCGAGTTCATGGAGGCCAAGCCGGAGTACGGGGAGGTGTTCATGAAGGGCATGGGTGCCATGTCCGCCACCGAGACCGAGCCGGTGCTCGCGGCGTACGACTTCTCGTCGTTCGGCACGGTCGTCGACTTCTGTGCGGGACGGGGCGAGCTGCTGGCCGGGATCCTGAAGAAGTCGCCGGGCGTGCGCGGGATCCTGTCCGATCCGCGGGCGGAGGTGAACGGTGCGGCCGGCTATCTGGCCGGGCAGCAGGTCGCCGACCGGTGCGAGGTGGTGGCCGCCGATCTGTTCGGGCCGGTGCCCCGGGGCGGGGACGCCTACGTCCTCAAGCACATCGTGCACGACTGGCCCCAGGAGCAGGCCCTGCGCATTCTGCGCAACGTGCGGGCCGCGATGCGGCCGGGGGGCCGGCTGCTGCTGATGGAGATGGTCGTGCCCGACAAGGCGAACGCCGCGCACTCCTCGAAGCTGGTCGACCTGTGGCTGATGCTGCTGGTGGGCGGCCGGGAGCGGACGGCCGGCCAGTACGGTGAGCTGCTGGCGCAGGCCGGTTTCCGCCTGGAGCGGGTGGTGCCCACGCCCGGGGCGATCTCGGTCGTGGAGGCCAGTGCCTGCTAGAAGCCGCCGGGACAGGTGTGAGGGGTGCCCCCCCCGGGGGGGGGGGGGGCCCCGGAACCGGGGGGGCCGCCCGGGCCCGAGGGGCCGGACCCCCCGGGGGGGGGGGGCACGGCACCCGCGGCGCCCCCCGCGC
>NZ_JBHXNW010000091.1:0-20035 GCF_042717365.1 Streptomyces sp. NPDC058534 | reverse complement strand
CGCCCCCGCCGGTGGCGCCCGCGGGCGCGGCGTCGCGCCCCCTGGGCGCCCGCCGGCTGAGTGGGGGGCGGCGGCCCGCGCGGGGCCCCCGCCCCCCCCCCCTCACGGTGTGGGTCATCCCTGGCCGGGGGTGCCGAACCAGCGGGTGAGGGCGGCTTCGAGACCGTCGCGGCCGCCGGCGCCAATCCACGCGACGTGCCCGTCGGGGCGGACCAGCAGCGCGTCGGCGCCGGCGAAGGCGGCGCCGGCTTCGGCGGCGGTGGCGGTGGCGGTGGGGGTGGCGGTCACGACGTCGACGCGGCCGGCCCAGGGCGCGGCCGCCTCGTTCAGAGCGCTGTCGCCGGTGAGGTCGAGGAGGACGCCGTGCCCGGCGTGCAGCAGGGCGAAGGTGTCGCTGTGGCCGCCGGGGCCGGTCAGCGGGAGCTTGCCCAGGCGCCGTCCGAGCAGCGGGTGGGTGGTGGCGCTGCTGCCGGGCTCGCCGGCGTCGATGCCGTCGTAGCGGATGTCGAGGTGGGAGACGATGCCGGCGAGGTGGCGGCGGACGGTGTCGTAGCCGGTGAGTTCGGTGATGATCCGGCGCAGCGGCTCGGCCTGGTCGCCGCCGAGGAAGACCATGCCCTGGGCGCGGGTGTTCATCAGCAGGCGGCTGCCCACCGGGTGGCGCTCGGCGTGGTAGGTGTCCAGGAGGGCGGCGCCGGCGCGCCCGGTGGTGACGGCGGCGAGTTTCCAGCCGAGGTTGGCGGCGTCCTGGACGCCGGTGCTCAGGCCCTGGCCGCCGGCGGGCAGGTGGATGTGGGCGGCGTCCCCGGCGAGCAGCACGCGGCCGCGCCGGTAGTGGGCGGCCTGGCGGGTGGCGTCGCTGAAGAAGCTGACCCAGTCGGCGCCGCCGGCGCTGATGTCCTCGCCGGTGATGTGCTTCCAGGCCCCCGCGACCTCCTCGAAGGTGACGGTGTCGTCGGCGCTGCGGGCGGCGGCGCCGTGCGGGCAGACGATGATGCGGTGCACGCCCTCGCCCAGCGGGGCGGCCATCACCATGCCGTTCGGGAGGGTTTCGCCGAGGTAGCGGGGCTTGAGGTCGAGGCCCGTCACGTCGGCGAGGAACATCGCGCGGGTGGCCTCGGTGCCGGGGAAGGCGATGCCAGCGAGCTTGCGCACGGTGCTCTTGCCGCCGTCGCAGCCGACCAGGTAGGGGGCGCGCAGCTGCCGTACGCCGTGGGCGGTGGCGACGGTGATCTCGGCGTGGTCGCCGTCCTGGAAGCCGTCGGCGAGGGCGAGGACCTCGCAGCCGCGGCGGATGTCGGCGCCGAGGCCGCCGGCCCAGGCGGCGAGGACGGCCTCGGTCTGGCTCTGCGGGATGCCGCGGGCGCCGAAGTGGGCGCCTTCGAGGGCGGTGAAGTCGAACTGGACGCCGCCGAAGTGGCCGACGGGGCTGGTCTCAAGGCTCTCGCCCTGCCCGAAGCGGGGCAGCAGCCCGCGCTGGTCGAAGACCTCCATGGCGCGGGCGGTGAAACCCAGGCCGCGGGACTGGCCGGTGGGCTCGGGCAGTTTGTCGAGCACGATCACGTGTGCCCCGCCCAGGCGCAGTTCGCCGGCGAGCATCAGTCCGGTGGGGCCTGCGCCTGCGACGATGACGTCGGCGTCCATCGTGGTGTCCTGCATGGTCGTGGATTCCCTCTCAGTCATCAGTGGTCCGTGCTCGGTGGGGGGCCGGGGGGTCAGGGGATGCCGAACCAGCGTCCGGCCGCCTCGGCGAGCCCGTGGCCGTCTTGGCCGCCCGCCCAGGCGACGTGGCCGTCGGGGCGGACCAGGACGGCGGGCGTGTGCGCGAGCGGTGAGCCGGGGGCCGCCTGGGCGGTGACGGTGTCGACGCGGCCGGCCAGGGCGGTGCCGATCGGCGGGGGCGGGCCGTCCAGGGCCAGGAGCAGGCCGCGTCCGGAGCGCAGCAGTTCGGCGGTGGTGCAGACGCTCTCGCCGGTGCGCAGCCGCACCGGCGGCAGCCGTGCCCCCCGCAGCGGGTGCGGCGGGCCGCCGACGTCGTAGCGGACGTCGAGGCCGCTGATCATGCCGGCGAGACGGGCGCGTACCTCCTCGTGGGTGATGAGTTCGGCCAGGACGGTGCGCAGGTCTTCCACCTCGGGGCCGCCCAGCAGCAGCAGGGCCTGGGCGCGGATGTTGGACAGGACGGCGGCGCCGACGGCGGCGCGTTCGGTGTCGTAGCTGTCGAGGAGATGGGCGGGGGCGGTGCCGTCGGCGGTGGCGGCGAGTTTCCAGCCGAGGTTGTAGGCGTCCTGGAGGCCGAGGTTGAGTGCCTGGCCGCCGATGGGCATCTGGCGGTGGGCGGCGTCTCCGGCGAACAGGATGCGGCCGTGCCGGTAGCGGGCCAGGCGCCGCGTCTCGTCGTCGAAGCGGCCCGCCCACAGCGGGGTGCCGCCGGTGATGTCCTCGCCGGTGACGCGTTTCCAGGCGGCGGTGATCTCGTCGAAGGAGGGTTGGGGGGCGGCCCGTTCGCGGACCTGGGCGCCGAACTCGTGGACCATGACGCGGGTCACGCCGGCCGGGTTGCGGGCGGCGACGGCGAGGCCGGCGGGCAGGCGCTGGAAGCGGCGGGTGGGGATGTCGATGCCCTCGACGTCGGCGCGCAGCAGTTCGCGGGCGGCCGGGGTGCCCGGGAAGGCGGCGCCGGTCAGGCGGCGCACGGTGGAGTCCTGGCCGTCGCAGGCGACCAGGTGGGCGGCGCGCAGCGTGAGCCGGTGGCCGTGGCGGCTGGTGGCGGCCGCCTCGACATGGGAGCCGTGGTCGGTGACGGCGTGCAGGGTGTGGCCGCATTGGAGGTCGGCGCCCAGGCCCAGGGCCCATTCCTCCAGGACGGACTCGGTCCTGGTCTGGGGGACCTTCCACTGGCCGGGGTAGGGGCTGGGCAGGGTCAGGTCCAGGGGGATGCCGCCGAAGTGGCCGCGCGCCTCGTGCGGGGGGCCGGCGAGGTCGGCGAGCAGGCCGCGGCTGTCGAGCAGTTCCATGGTGCGGGCGTGCAGGGTGGAGGCGCGGGACTCGGTGCTGGGGCGGTGGCGCCGCTCGACGAGGGTCACCTGGATGCCGCGCAGGGCCAGTTCACCGGCGAGGAGCAGGCCGGTGGGGCCCGCTCCGACGACGATGACCTGGGTGTCGAGGGTGCGGGCGGGCCGGGTGCGCGGGGCGGGGCCGCCGGGGTGCTCCTGGCCGGCCATGTCAGCGGTTCCGCTCCGCGTGGTCCTTGGCGTGGCCGAGGGTGGCGAGGCTGTTGGTGCTCAGCGCACCGTGCACGTAGGCGCGGGCGTCGGCGACGCTCGCGGCGGGGCCCAGGATGCGGGCGATGTTGTCGGTGTTGAGGGTGACGGTGTGCTGGGAGGAGGCCCTGGCGCCGCCGTCGCCGGTGTCCTGGAAGGTCCACACGCCGGTGTGCAGGGTCATCAGGGCGGGCAGGGTGACCTGCTTGTAGACGATGCGGTCCTGGCCCAGGACGACGCGGTAGGACTTGGTGGTGTGGGTGGAGCCGTCCTTGGCGCGGGTGTCCATCTTCAGTTCCTGCAGGCCGGGGGTGTCCTCGGTGAAGCGGACGCGGGCCACGTGCGGCAGCCGCTCGGGCCACCGGCCGGCCTCGTTGACGAAGGCGAAGGCGTCCCTGGCCCGGCCGTCGAGGGTGACGGTGTCGGTGAAGGAGAAGGTCAGCTCCTGGCTGTCGGCGGCGTGGACGCGTTCGACGTTCTCCTTGAGGGCGGCCAGTTCGCTGGTGCTGTTCTTGTCCACGGCCCGCTCGATCCACAGCAGGTCGTGCGGGTCGTCGCCGGCGGCCCGGTAGTCGTGCAGGAGCCTGACGCGTGAGGTGTCGGCGCCCAGGGGTTCGACGATCCAGGTGCCGCCCATGGCGGCGACCGGCGGGGCCGGCACCTCCTGGCGGAAGGTGATGCGCAGGGCCCGGGCATCGAGGGTGCGGTGCGAGGTCCAGGTCTTGGGCTCGCCGTTGGCGGTGGCCCAGATGCGGATGCGTTCCTCGCCGGGGCCCGTCTCCTGGCTCTCCACGTGGATGGTGGGCGGGAAGATCCGCGGCCAGTTGGCCACCTCGGCCAGGAGGCGGTAGACGGCGCCGGCGGGCGCGCTGATGGTGATCTCGTGCTCGGCCTCACGAGTCGTCATGACGGCTTCTCCTCGGTGCTACGCGGCTGCGGTGGGCGGGGCGCGGCGGCCCCCTGTTTTCGGGGTGGGGTTCAGAAGTTGCCGAGGCCGCCGCAGACGTTGAGTGCCTGGGAGGTGATGGACGCCGCGGTGTCGGAGGCGAGGTAGCCGACCAGGCCCGCGACCTCCTGGGGCGTGGAGTAGCGGCCCAGCGGGATCTTGGCCTGGAACTTCTTGAGGATCTCGTCCTCGCTGGTGTCCCAGGCGGCGGCGTAGCCCTGCCGCACCCGCTGGGCCATGGGCGTCTCGACGTATCCGGGGCACACCGCGTTGACGGTGATGCCGGTGGGGGCGAGTTCGTTGCCCAGGGCCTTGGTGAAGCCGACGACGCCGTGTTTGGAGGCCGAGTAGGGGGCGCCCAGGACGACGCCCTGCTTGCCGGCGGTGGAGGCGATGTTGATGATCCGGCCGCGGTCCTTGGCGCGCATGCCGCCGGTGGTGAGGACTTCCCGGGTCATGCGGAAGACGCTGGTGAGGTTGGTGTCGATGACGTCGTCCCACAGCTCGTCGCTGATGTCGGCGGTGGGGCCGCCGCCGGAGCGGCCGGCGTTGTTGACCAGGACGTCGACGGTGCCGAAGGCGGCCAGGGCGGCGTCGACGAACTCCCGCACGCCGGCGGCGTCGCGGACGTCGAGGTGGTGGCCGTCGGCGTCCAGGCCCTGTTCGCGCAGGGCCTTGGCGGTGTGGGCGACGTTGTCCGCGTCGCGTGCGCCGATGAAGACCCGGTGGCCCTGGCGGGCCAGCAGCCGGGCGCATTCCAGGCCGATGCCGCTGGTCGCGCCGGTGACCAGGGCGACCCGGCGGGTGGTGTCGGACATGAGGGGGTGTTCCTCTCAGGCGGCCCGGGCCCCGGAGGGGGACAGCTGGGCGTTGACGATGTCGATCAGGTCGCGGGGGGTGAGGTCGTCGCCGAGGTCGTCGTCGTCCAGGACGATGCCGTACTCGCGCTCGATGCGGCCGCCGGTCTCCAGCAGCGCGATGGACTCGTAGCCGAGGACCTCGAAGGTGGTGTCGAGGATGTCCGCGTCGAGGTCGACGTTCTCGTCCGCGCCCGCGGCCTCCAGGAGGATCCGCCGCAGGGCGTCGAGGGTGAACTGGGTGGTGGCCATGGGGTCCGTCCTTGGGTTCTCAGGGGCGCCGGCGCCCCGGCTGATCGTGGTGTGGCGGCCGCGGCCGGGTGTCCGTGCCGCCCGTTCAGGCGGGCGCCTGCCACCGGTAGAAGCGCTGTGCCATGGCGTCGGCGGGCGAACGCCAGGTCACGGCGTCATAGGGGTCGATGAACGGCTTGAGGTCGTCGCTGATCCGCACGAAGCGGGGGTCGTCCTTGGCGCCCTGGATCTGTTCGCCGCCGTTGTCGTCGTCGAAGTCCTGCAGGTGGAAGTACAGGCCGTTGAAGGCGAACAGCTGGCGCCGGCGGGTGCCCATGCGGTGCGGCATGCCACTGGCGTCGAAGTCGGCGAACAGCCGGGCGACGTCCGCGCTCGAACCGGGCGCCATGCGGGCCACGATCAGCGTGCTGTGCATAGGTTCTCGCTCCTTGGGCGGGTGCGGTGGGTGGCGGCGCGGGGCACGGACACCGGCCCGCCGGCCGGCCGGCCGCTGCGGCGGTGCGGGGGCGCGGCGGTGCGGGGGCGTACGGCGGGGCGGTGCCGGGGGCGTACGGCGGGGCAGTGCCGGGGGGCGTACGGCGGGGCGGTGCGGGGGTTACTCGCCCGCGGTGCGGGTGTGCACGACGCGGTAGGTGTTGGCGTCGTGGCCGGTCTGCAGGGCGGCGATGCGCTCGTCGTTGGCGCGGCGGGGCCCGGGCTTCGTCGCGTGGGGCAGGTCGCGGAAGGCCTCGTAGCTCTCCTTGCTGTCCCACTGGGAGTAGACGACGGCGAAGGCGCCCTCGACGAACATGGCGCGCAGGCCCTTGAAGACGCTGTGCGAGCGGTAGCCGGGGACGTTGACCAGCCAGTCCTGGCCCTCGCCCAGGAGCGTGACCAGCTCGGCCTGGTCGGCCTGGCCGACCCGGTGGACCTCGATGGCCGTGTAGTCGTCGCGGTCGGGCGAGACCTCGACGCGGTGGCCGGTCCCGGGGCGGGTCCGGGAGAAGACGATCTCGTTCTGCAGCAGCCGGATGGCGGTGGTGATCTCGCGGAAGACGGGTAGCGTGCGGTGCTTGAACTCCTCGCCGTCGTAACGCTTTTCCAGGTCCTCGCCGCTGCGCCACTGGATCAGGTTGGCGGTGGCGGGGGTGCCCTGCCCGGCGTGCACGGTGGAGGAGATCCATCCCGGGTAGGCGGCCGCGTCGACGATCTTCTGCATCTCGGTGAGCAGCTGGTCCTGGTGCTCGGGGGTGTCGGTGGTGAACAGGTTGAGGACGGTGAGGTAGTTGTCCTCGGTGGAGATGATCGGCATGGTCTTCTTCGCTTCCTTCAGGTCCTGGGACACGTGCGGTCGTGCGGCCGGCAGAGGGGCCGGGTCAGCGGGCGGGGCCGAACCAGCGGGCGAGCGCGTCGGTGAGCGCCATCCCGGTGACGCCGGCGGCAGGCCCCTCACCGGGGCCGCCCACCCAGGCGATGTAGCCGTCGGGGCGCACCAGGACGGCCCCGGTGCCGGCGCCGGTGGCTTCGTCGGTGTCGTGGACGGTGACGGTGTCGACGCGGTCGGACCAGCCGTCGGCGGCGGCCCGCAGCGCGCGGTTGCCGGCCGTGTCGAGCAGCAGGCCGCGGCCGGGCTCCAGGAGGGTGAAGACGCTCTGCTTGACGCCGTCGCGGGTGACCTGCCGGTCCGGGAGGCGGCGGCCGAGCAGCGGGTGGCGCTCGCAGCCCACGTCGTGGCGGATGTCGAGTCCGGTGACCATGCCCACCAGGTGGCGCTGCACCTGTTCGTGCCGGACCAGTTCGGTGAACACCTGGCGCAGCGGGCCGGCCTCCTGGCCGCCGAGGTAGAGGGTGCGCTGGGCGAGGGTGTTGGCGAGGATGCGGGCGCCGACCGGGTGGCGCTCGCTGTGGTAGGTGTCGAGCAGCCCCTCGGGGGCCAGGCCCTTGACGTCCAGGGCGAGCTTCCAGCCCAGGTTGACGGCGTCCTGGATGCCGGCGCTCATGCCCTGGGCGCCGATCGGCAGGTGGATGTGGGCGGCGTCGCCGGCGACGAAGACGCGGCCGTTGCGGTACTGGGCGGCCTGGCGGCTGACGTCGGTGGTGGAGGAGACCCACAGCGGTGTGGCGGCGCTGATGTCCTCGCCGGACAGGCGGTGGAACGCCTCGGCGACCTCCTCGAAGGTGATCGGGTCCTGGCCGGTGCGCATCGGCTGGGCACGGTCGTAGTAGATGACGCGGCTGCGGTCCGGGCCCAGCGGCAGCACCATGACCATGCCGCCGGGCACCGGCTCGCCGCTGAAACGCGGGCGCAGCGGGACGCCGGTGATGTCGGCGAAGCGCAGTTCGACGGTGGGGGCGCTGCCGGGGAAGTCGATCCGGGCGCTGGTGCGCACGACGCTGCGGGCGCCGTCGCAGCCGACGACGTGCCGGGCGCGCAGGGTGGCGGCGGTGCCGGCGGTGGCCACGTGGACGCGGACACCGTCGTCGTCCTGCTCGACACCGGTGACCTCGACGCCGCGGCGGACCTCGACGCCGCGCTCGGCGATCCAGCCGGCGAGCATGGCCTCGGTCCGTGACTGGGGGATTCCGCGCGCCCCGTAGGAACCGCCCTCAACGACCCGGTAATCGAGCGGAACTCCGCCGAAATGACCGAACGGAATGACATCCACATCACCGAGACGGGAAAGGAGTCCACGCTGCGCGAATTCCTCGATCGTGCGCGCGGAAAATCCCAGGGCCCTCGATTCCCTGATGGGTTCGGCAAGCCGGTCGACGACCAGGGCGGTGACTCCGCCCAGACTCAACTCGCCTGCGAGCATGAGTCCGGTGGGCCCTGCTCCTGCAATGATCACGTCCGCGTCAAAGGTATCCATCTGCCCTCTTCCGACTGGTGTTTGATGAGTATTGCCGGACCGCTCAGGAACGGTAAAGCGAGTCCGGTACAGGCTTTGCGCAATTGGTTACAGAACTTGGCCGCCAATGTCAGATCTCTGGCAGGTGCCTGGTCGGGCGGCCGCGGGCGGGCCCATGCTCGGGCGGTGACTTCCAACTTTCTGCCCGCCGCGCCGGCCGGGGCCGGCGATGCGGCCGACGCCGCTGTGGTCGCCCATCTCGTGGGCCGCTATCTGCTCACGCTCGACGACGGGGAACTCGACGACGCCTGGGCCCGGGGCCTGTTCACCGAGGACGCGGTGGTCGCCTTCCCGATGAGCCGCCACGAGGGGCGCGCCGGGCTCGCCGGGTGGCACCGTGCCTCGCTCGCGGCGTTCGCGGCCACCCAGCACCTGGGCTCGCCGGCGGTGGTGACCGTCACGGCGGAGCGTGCCCTCTTCTGCGCCAACGTGCTGACCACGCACGTCCACCACCCCGGCGGCGGGCGGCCGCCGCTGTTTCGCGCGGGGACGCTCGCCTCGGGTGCGGCCCGCAGGACGGCCGCCGGGTGGCGGATCGGCGAGCTGTCGTTCCGGGTCCTGTTCACCGAGGGCGAGCCTCCCGCCCGGCGCTGACGGGGGGTTCAGATGTCCACGGCGGGGTCCTGGTCCGTGGCGGGGTCCCGGTCCGGCGGCGGGGTCATCGCCGTGAGCAGGCGGGGGTCCAGCATGGTGGTGACCGAGGTGTCGCCGGCCGGGTCGAGTCCGGCGTCGTGGCGGGCCGCGCTGATGAGGTAGCGGCCGAGGACCGGGTGGGTGGCGAACGCCCATTCGTCGCCTTGCGCCGCGGCGCCGTCGGGGGTGCGCAGGCCGCCGAGGGCGAGACCGAAGCCGAACTCGGTGAAGGCCAGCCGCATGCCCTGCCCGAGCGCCTTGGTGTAGGCCTCCTTCAGGGTCCACAGCCGCAGGACGCACGCCGCCTGCCGGGCGGGCGGGAGGGTGTCCAGTTCGGCGGCCTCGGCGGGGGTGCACATCCGGGCGCGTACCAGGTCCGGGTCGAAGCGGCGGCCGGCGCGCTCGGCGTCCAGGCCGATGCGGCCCATGCGGCTGACGGCGACGGCCATCAGCTCGCCGGTGTGGGTGAGGGCCACCTCCACCTGGTCGAGGCCGCGCAGGTAGGGGCGGCCGCCGAGCCGGTAGGCGATGTCGATGTCGCGTGGGCCGATGCCCAGCGCGGCGGCGGCAGTGTACTTGATGAGCAGCCGGGAGGCGGCGAACCGGGCGCGGACCGCGGGGTCCCGGGTGCCGGTGTAGCGGGGGAAGTCCCGCCCCAGCAGCGCTTCGAGGCGGGGTGTGGTGAGCACCGCGGGCAGCCATTCGGTCCAGGTCGCGTAGGCCACCGTGGTCCCGCGGTCCAGGAGGTCGGCGCGGACCTGCAGCCAGGAGCTGTCCGGGCGCGGGATGTGCACGGGCGGTGCGAGAGCGGCGCCGTGCGCGGTGGTGACGACGCCCAGGGCGGACAGGCGGCGCAGGGTGTCCAGGACGCCGGCGGCGTCGGCCGCGTCGGTGTCGTCCGTGACACGGCCGCCGCCCGCGCCGCTGCCGCCCGCGCCGCTGCCGCCCGTGCCGCTGCCGCCCGCGCCGCTGTCGCCGGTGACGCTGTCGTCGGTGGCGCTGTCGTCCGTAACGCTGCCGCCGGTGGCGCTGTCGTCGGTGACGCTGTCGTCGGTGATGCTGTCGTCCGGGGGTCGGGGCGTGGGCCGGCGGTGGTGCATGGGGTGCGCCTCCCTGCGTCGTGCTCCGGTGGCGGCGGCCCGGGTGGGCGGCGGGGCCGCCCGGCGGGGAGCCGGATCGTTTCTGCGGGGGCGGGGTCTCATGCGAGCCGCATCCCGTAGAGGTCGAAGCTGCGTTGGTGCCGGTAGCGGTCCACGAGGCGGGCCGCCAGGGCGGGGGTGATGTCGTCGGGCAGGGCGGGGACTTCCAGGCCGAGGCGGCGGCCGAACCGGGTCAGGGCGATCAGTGCCCAGTCGGGTTCGGCGAGCAGGCCGCCGTCGGGGGCGTCGGGGGCGGCGTTCTCGCGGACGGCGAGGCAGGAGGCGGCCGCGAGGAGCAGGCAGTACCGGTCGACGAGGGCGTAGGCGGCCGCCGGTGTCCCGGCATCCGGGCACTGCGGGAGGGCGGCGCAGCGCTGGGTGAGGGTGTGCACCTCGGTGGCGAAGGCGCGGGCGAGGTCGGCGAGCGCCGCCCAGCGGGGGCCGCGGCGGCGGTTGCCGTCGAGGCGGGCGGCGGCGGCGGGCAGTACGGCGAGCAGGCCGTCGCAGCCGCTGTGCCGGTCGCGGGGCTGTGCGTCGAGCCGGGTGAAGTCGAGAGTGCTGTCTGTGGCGCCGGGGGTGAACAGCGCGCCGGGTGCCTCGTGGGGGGTGGTGCGGCTGCGGGCGGTGTGGGCGAGGGTGCGCAGGTGCGGGACGAGCACGGCCTGGGTGTCGGCGGTGCCGGCGTGGCCGAGTCCGGCCACGGGCAGGTCGCGTACCAGTTTCTGGAAGCCGCCGTAGGCGGGGCCGCGGTCGTAGCCGCGGGCTCCGAGGACCGCGGTGAGTTCGTCGAGGTCTTCGTGGAGCAGGGCGGACACGGCGTATTTGACGGCGGCGGAGGGGACCAGGGCGTGTTCGGGGGCCAGGTCGAGCAGGCGCAGGCCGGCGACGGCGAGGCTGTCGCAGGCCAGGAGGTCGGCGAAGACTCCGGCCAGGACGCGGCCGCGGCGGCCGCGCAGCACGAGGTGGCGGCGGGACTCGGTGACGGCGCGGACGGCGTAGCGCAGAGCGCTGTCCATGCCGCCGACCAGGGCGCCGCCGGACACCAGGGCCCGGCTGACCTGGAAGGTGCGCAGGGACAGGCTGACGCCCTCGCCCGCCTGTCCCACCAGGGCGGCGTCGGGTACCGGGCAGTCCTTGAGGCGCAGTCCGGCGTAGTGCGCGCCGCGCATGCCGTGGGTGCGGGCGCGGGGCAGGCGGTGCACGGCGTGTGCCGGCAGGCCCGCGGTGTCCAGGAGGAACACGGAGTGGCTGCCCGGGCCGTCGCCGGGCGCGGTGCGGGCGTAGGCGACGAAGGCGTCGGCGCGGTCGGCGTTGATGACGACGTCCTTGCGGCCCTCGACGCGGTAGCCGCCGGGTGCGGGGTGTGCGGTGTACTCGCCGCGCAGGATCGCGTTGGCGTGGGCGAACTCGCGGTGCAGGATCGTCAGGCGCCTGCCGCCCAGCAGCAGTGCGGCGGTGTCGCGGCGCTGGCGTTCGTCGCCGGCCGCCCACACGGCGGAGGCCGCGAACAGGGCGGTCATGCCGGCGCCGAAGCCGAGCGCCACGTCCCGCCTGAACAGGGGCCGCAGTACCTGGGCGAGGGCTTCGGCCCCGGTGAGGCGGCCGCCCAGCGCGGTGGGCACGAACTCGGCGGCCAGGCCGAAGCGGGCGAGGAGTTCCTCGGTGGCGGCGGGGGCCTGGCGGCGTTCGTCGGCGGCGAGCAGCGCCTGCTGGCCGTGCGGGTTGCCGGCGGCGAAGGGGTCGCCGAGCAGGGTCTCGACGCGGCGGGCCCGTGCCGGGCCGTCGCCGCCTTCCTGGGGCCCAGGGGCGGGTGCCGGCCCGTGGGCGGACGCGGCGGCGGCCGCGGTGAGGCTGTCGTTCACGTGGGACCTCCGGCGTCAGCCCGTGCGGCGGATACGGACAGGGGGCGCGATGAGCGGCGGCGGGCAAGGGGGTCTGCGGGCCGGGGGGCGGCGGTGTGCTCAGGCGCCGCGGGCCGGGGCGGTGTGCTCAGGCGCCGCAGGCCCGGGCCCGGGGGGTGTGCTCAGGCGCCGCGGGCGGGGACGCACTCGGCGTGCTCCTTGGCCAGGCGCAGCGCGCGGCCGCTCTGGCGGGCCAGGCGGGTGCGCAGGGCCTGCCGTGCCAGGCGCACCGCGTGCGGGCCGTCGCCGTAGCGTGCGCGTACCGCGTCCTCGTCGAGGACCGCGTGGTGGCGGGCGACGACGGTGACGCCCGTGCCGGGGGCGCCGGGTTCGACCGACCACTCCCCCGTGTGCGCGGCGAGCAGTGCGGGCTGTTCGGTGTCCAGGACGTCCTTGTAGACGATGCGTGCGGCGTGCGGGAAGCCGATCCGTACCGATTCGGTCGTGCGGATACTCCCGTCGGGTCCGGGCAGTTCGACGGTCATCAGCTGTACGCCGGGCGCTTGCTCGGTGATGTCGATCCTGCCGGCGCCGGGCACCGCGTCGGGCCGGTCGCCGAAGCGGTGCAGGAAGCCGTACACGGGCTCGACGGGTGCGTCGACGAACACGGTGTCCTCGAAGGACAGGACGAGGTCGTCCAGGCGGCGCCAGCGCTCGGCGAGCAGGCGCAGGTTGGTCAGGGCGGCGCGGCTGTTGGCGGTGGTGGCCCGCTTCACCCAGTCCACGTCGGCGCGCGCGTTGTCACTCACGGCGAAGTCGTTGCGCAGGGTGACCAGGGAGCGTTCGGGGCCGCGCGGCTCGACGGTCCAGCTGCCGCCCATGGAGGTCACCGGGCGGGGCAGCACCTCCTGGCGGAAGTCGACGCGGTGCGCCACGGGGTCCAGGACGCGGCGCGTGGTCCAGGACCTGACCTCGCCGTTGGCGGTGACCCACATCCGCAGCCGTTCCCACTCGCCGTCGAACTCGAGCTGTTCGACGTGCAGGGTCGGCGGCAGGAAGACGGGCCAGCGCAGCGCGTCGGCGATCAGGCCGTAGAGCACGCCGGCGGGGGCGTCGACCTGCGTGTGCTGGGCCATACGGTGCACGGGCGCGAGATACATGCCCCACACCCCTCTCTCGTCTCGGCGTCCGGCAGGCGGGACGGGCAGTCATGGGGCGCCGCCCGCCGGTTGGTACAGGCTCGCCATGGACTGTGTCCTGATCCGGTGGAGGGCGGCTCGCCCTCACCTCGAACACCGCTGGAATCCCCGCCAGAGCCGGCACACCCCGCACACCGGACGCCCCCGGCCGGACGCCGGCCCGCTGCGGGCCCCGGCCGCGGGCCCGGCTGGGGGCCCGGCTGGGGGCCCGGCTGGGGGCCCGGCTGGGGGCCCGGCAGTGCGGGCCCGGGGGCCGCCCGCGGGCCATCGCTCCGGCGCCGTACGTCCGCCCCGGCGCCGTACGTCCGCCCCGGCGCCGTACGTCCGTCCCGGGGCCCGAGGTCTGCCCCCGGGGCCGTACGTCCAGGCGCTGGGCGGGCTCCGTCCCCGTGGGGAAGGCGTGCGTGACGCCCGGCCGCGCGCCGTGCGGTGGGGGCCGGGCCGGGGCTGCCGGTGGCGGGTCTGCGTGCGGGCGTCCGTGCCGCGCCGCTCTCGTGGTGGTGCGGCCGGAGCACCGCGTGTCGGCAGCCGGGGCCCACCGGGCGGGTGATGGCGCGTGGTTCGGCGGGGGGGGCGGGCGGTTCCATGGCCGGCCGGCGCGCGCACCGGGCCCTGCTCCCTGGGCCGGGTCCGGCGCTCGACCCGGTCTTGAGAGAACTTCGGGCGGCTTTCGAGCGGGCGCTTCCAGCCTGGCCGGAGCAGGGACGACGATCCGTGGACCGAAGGAGGCCCTGATGGCGTTCGCCCGGCGTGTGCTGCGCTCCGCCCGCACCCTGGCTGCCACGCTCTGGCAGTGCCTGATTGCCGTCGGCGCGGTCCAGCTCGCGGGTGAGACGGCCCGGGCCGATGCCCGCCTGATGGACGCGCCTGGGCCGGGCCATCCCGAACGCCTGCGCCCCGACCTGCCGCTGACCGCGCTGGAACGCGCCGTGCTGAAGGACATCGGCTCGGCGAGCTGACCGGCGCCGGCGGCCGAGTGGGGTCAGGCCGCGTACAGGTCGAAGGTGGAGGTGCGCCGGGGCCCGGACGCCAGGTCCAGCTGGGGGTCCACGGCGAGGATGGCCTGGTGCAGCCGCTGCAGCTGCGGTGAGGGCTCCACGCCCAGCTCGTCGACCAGGCGGCGGCGCAGCCGGTGGTAGACGTCGAGCGCGGCGGCCTGCCGGCCGGAGCGGTACAGCGCCACCATGGCCTGGGAGTGCAGCCCTTCGTGTTCGGGGTGGCGGGCGATCAGGTCCGTCAGTTCGGCGGTGACTTCGGCGTGCCGGCCGGTCCTGAGGTCGGCGTCGATGCGGCGCTCGCGCGTGACGAGCCGGCTCTCCGCCAGCCGCATCGCCTCGATCTCCAGGACCGGGCCGACGGGGACGTCGACCAGCGGGGGCCCCTGCCACAGGTTGAGCGCCGTGCGGTAGGTGCGGGCGGCCCGCTCGTCCTCGCCGTCCTCGAAGGCCTGCTGGCCTTCGGTGACGAGGCGTTCGTAGGCGTGGACGTCGACCGCCTCGGCCGGTACCTGCAGCAGATAGCCGCCGTGCCGGGTGGCGAGCACGTCCTTGGCGGTGCCCGGGGCGCCGGGTCCCATCGCGGTACCGAGCCGGCGGCGCAGCTGGAGTATGTAGGTCTGCAGGGTGGTCAGGGCGCTCTGGGGCAGTTCGGTGCCCCAGATCTCCTCCATGAGCGTGGGCACGGGCATGACCCGGCCCGGGTAGAGCGCGAGCAGGGCCAGGATCTGGCGCGGCTTCCCGGCCGTCGGAACGATCGACATCCCGTTGACGTCGGCACTCAGCGGACCCAGAACACGAATCTCCATGGCTTCCTTCCCCGTACCTCGACAACTGGACTCGGCTTCCGAGCCGGCGTTCGAACCGGTGCCCGAGGCTCGGTCGATATTGCGCCACGCGGGGGCCCGCTGTCCTTGCCCCACGACGGATGCACGAGGCGCGCCGTATCCCGCCGCAACCGCGCGCCTCCCCATTCGTCGAGGAGTCATCGAGCGGAATCCTTGCGGCCCCGCTCCCAGCAGTTCCTGGCGTATCTGCGGCATGCCGTCTGCGTACTGCGAGAAGATTCTGCAGCCCCTGTTCCGCCGGCCCGTGCGCGGTGCCGCCCTTTCCGCGCCGCCGAGGCCGGGCGGAAACACCGGGAGAGGCGGCGAGGCGGCGTGACGGCGCGCGGGCGGCACCCGGAAACGGACTCGCGGCGCCCCGTTCCCGTGCACCGTCCGGCGTCCGGCAGCCGGGAATTGGGCGGTGTCTTTTGGGCCGGCAGGAATCGGATCACCGGACGGGGACCGACCGCGGAGAACGGCGTCGTTCCCCCCCCTTCTTTCCGGATGGCCGGCCCCGTCGAGTTTCCGGATGGCCGGCCCCGTCGGGGTCCGCGCCGCCCGTACCGGGCTCAGGGCGCCGCCCGGGGGGGCGAGGCAGGGCCGGGGCAGGGCGTCGGGGCGCAGCGGCTCATCGGCGGACGGTGGGGCGGGCACCGCATCCGGCGGACGCCGGGAAGGCTCGGCAGGCCCGCGGCCCGGCTGCGGCGGCTGCCGGCACCACCGCGCCCGGCCCCGCGCACCGCACCGCGCATGGACCGCGGCCCGGCTCTGCGGCTGCGTCCTGCACCCCGGCCGGGCCCGCCCGGGCCGGGAAGGGACGGGCCGGGAAGGGAGGGGCCGGGAGGGGACGGGCCGGGAGGGGACGGGCCGGGACGCCACGGATACCGCCGTCCGGGGGTCCGGCTGGGGAGATGAACTGCCCTTCCGGGAGTCGGTGTTGGAGACCGGTGGGGGCAGCCGGGGAGGTGAACTGCCTTCCCGGGAGCCGGTGTTGGGGCCGGGGGTGGGGCACGAGGGGGGCGTCGGCGGGAGGCGTCTGCGCCGCCGGGGGCGGCCGGGTGGGGGAACCGGCCGCGCCGGGGGGCGTGGGGCGCCTGTGCGGCCTGCGGGCGGCGGTTCTCCCGCCGCTGCGGCCGGCCCCGCCACGGAGCGGGCGCTCGCGGCCGGCCGGAAGGCTCTGGTCCGCCGCTTTGGCGGCCTGCGGGCGGCGGTGTCGCGGCGGGGGGCCGGTGACCGGGGCCGCTGCCCGGTCACCCGGCCCGGCGGGGTCAGCCCACGCGGGCCACGGCCCGGCCGCTGTCCTGCGGGCCGCGGGCCGGGACGGTCTCCGCGGCGGCCGTCAGGATGGAGCGCTGGAGCCGGCTGATCGTCGTGGACGGTTCGAGTCCCAGCTCGTGCACGAGGGTGGCCCGCAGCCGCTGGTAGACGGTCAGTGCCTCGCCGCGCCGTCCCGAGCGGTGCAGGGCCACCATGAACTGGCCGTGCAGGCTCTCGTGCATGCGGTGCCGGTTGACCAGGACGGTCAGCTCGGACAGCAGTTCGCGGTGGCGGCCGAGTCTGAGGTCGGCCTCGATGCGCTGGTCCAGCGCACACAGCCGGGACTCCTCCAGGCGCTTGACCTCCAGGCCGAGCCGGCTGCCGGCGCTCACGTCGGCGAGCGCGGTGCCGGTCCACAGCGACAGGGCCTCCCGCAGCCTGCGTGCCCCACCCGTGAAGTCCTCGGCGTCCACGGCCCGGTAGCCGGCCCCGGCGCGCTGCTCGAACTCGCGGAAGTCGACCCGGCCGCCCCGGGTGTCCAGGCGGTAGCCCCCGGGCAGGGTGACCAGGACGTCCTTGGCGGTGACGTCGCGTTCGCCGCCCGCGGCCAGCGCCGCGGCGATGAGCTCGCGCAGCTGGAGCACGTACGTCTGCAGGGTGGTGCGGGCGCTGCGCGGCGGCTCGTCGTCCCACAGCTCCTCGATCAGGGCGGAGACGGGGACCACCCGGTCGGCGTGCAGGGCCAGCAGGGCCAGCACCTGACGCGGTTTCGGAGCGGTCGGTGTGACCGAGACGCCGTGCTCGCGTACGGACAGCGCGCCCAGAACTTCGATGTCCACTGTGTTGTCCCCCTTGGAGTCCCATGCCGGTTGCGTGCGGGTCCATGCCGCGAGGGCCGCCGCTTGGACACCCGGAGGGCGTTCGACGACTCTGGCTCGAAGACGATTAAAAAAACAGCACAGTCGGTTTGTCAATGGGAGTGACGTACATCCGGCCACACGCCCCGCCCCCGGCGCCGGCCTGCGGCCGCATCCGCACAGGGGCTCCACCGGGCCGTAAAGGCCGCAGAATGGCGGGAGTCGGCGCCGGGGCGGTCCGGCGTTCCAGGCGGAACCAAGGCCGGTATGCCACGGTGGCCAAGAGCTTTCCGGCCCCCGCGGCCGCGGCACCGCCGCCCGCGCGAGCCCACTGAAGGTGCATGACGCACCCAAAAACAGAACGTGCGGTCTGGTTATGGGAACGGGGGCGGCCGGCGGTGCGGCTCCCGGCGGCCGCCCCCGGGGGCGTGGTCACCGGGAGCGGCTGCCGCCCGCCGCCAGGTCGCCGAGTACGGAGGCCGCGGCCAGTCTTGGCAGCAGGAGCTGCCAGAAGCGGGTGACGGTGGCGTGCGAGAGCCACTGGGGGTCCCGGGTGCCCAGCACCTCGAAGCCGGTCGTCGCGGCCACCACGGAGGACGTCACCGTCTCGGGTGCGACCTCGGCGAGCACCCCTTCGCCGGCCGCGCGCTCCAGCGCGGCCCCGACCCATGCGTGCCACTGGTGGTGCAGTGCCTGGTCTGCTCCGCGGACCCGGTTGCGGCCCAGTTCGAAACCGGCGCGCAGCACCACGTCCGCGGCGAGCCGGCGGGCGAGGTCGTGGGAGGTGTTCACGAGCAGCTGCAGGCAGTTGCCGGCGGCACCTTCGTGGGCCGTGACGATGCTCTCCAGCCGCTGGGCGGCGGCCTGTTCCACCGCGTCGGCCAGGGCGGCCTTGTTCACGAAGTGGAAGTGGAGCGCTCCGTTGCTCACCTGGGCCAGTGAGCTGATCGCGGTGAGCGAGGCCATGCTGAAGCCGTCGCGGTCGAAGACCGTGGCGGCCGCCGTGATCAGCGCCTGGCGGGTGCGCAGCGCTCGTTGCTGTCTGGCCATGCGAAGTGCTCCGTTACTGCGGCGGGTTGCCGTGCTTGCGGGAGGGCGGGTCGGCGTGTTTGGTGCGGAGCATCGCCAGGGAGGCGATGAGCACCTCGCGGGTCTCGGCGGGGTCGATGACGTCGTCGACCAGGCCGCGCTCGGCCGCGTAGTAGGGGTGCATCAGCTCGGCCCGGTACTCCTTGACCATGCGGGCCCGCATGGCGGCGGGGTCCCGGGCGGCGGCGATCTTGCGGCGGAAGATGACGCCGGCGGCGCCTTCGGCGCCCATGACGGCGATCTCGTTGGCCGGCCAGGCGTAGGTGAGGTCGGCGCCGATGGACTGGGAGTCCATGACGATGTAGGCGCCGCCGTACGCCTTGCGCAGCACGAGTGAGATCCGGGGCACGGTCGCGTTGCAGTACGCGTACAGCAGTTTGGCGCCGTGGCGGATGATGCCGCCGTGCTCCTGGCCGACGCCGGGCAGGAAGCCGGGGACGTCCACCAGGGTGATGACCGCGATGTTGAAGGCGTCGCACATCTGGACGAAGCGGGCGGCCTTCTCCGAGGCCTCGATGTCCAGGACGCCGGCCAGGGCCTGCGGCTGGCTGGCGACGATGCCCACCACCTGGCCGTCGAGGCGGGCCAGGGCGCAGATGATGTTGCGCGCCCAGCGCTCGTGGACCTCCAGGTACTCGCCCTCGTCGACGATCTCCCCGATGACGTCGGCCATGTCGTAGGGGCGGCCGGTGTCGGCGGGGACCAGGCCGGCCAGCCGCTCGCAGCGGCGGCCGGGCGGGTCGGCGCACGGCACGCGCGGCGGATGGGCCCGGTTGTTCTGCGGGAGGAGGCCGAGGAGGTAGCGGACCTCGGCGAGACACGTCTCCTCGTCGTCGTAGGCGAAGTGGGCGACGCCGGACGTCTCGGCGTGCACGTCCGCGCCGCCCAGGCCGTTGTGCGTGATCTCCTCGCCGGTGACGGCCCGGACCACGTCCGGGCCGGTGATGAACATCTGCGAGGTGCCGCGGACCATGAACACGAAGTCGGTCAGCGCCGGGCTGTAGGCCGCGCCGCCCGCGCACGGGCCGAGCATCACGCTGATCTGCGGGATGACACCGGACGCCCGGGTGTTGCGCTGGAAGATGCCGCCGTACCCGGCGAGCGCGCTGACGCCCTCCTGGATGCGGGCGCCGGCCCCGTCGTTGAGGGAGATGAGCGGGGCCCCGGCCGCGACGGCCATGTCCATGATCTTGTGGATCTTCGTGGCGTGGGCCTCGCCCAGCGCGCCGCCGAAGATGCGGAAGTCGTGCGCGTAGACGAAGACCGTACGGCCCTCCACCGTGCCCCAGCCGGTGACCACCCCGTCCGTGTACGGCTTCCTCGCCTCCAGGCCGAACCCCGTCGCCCGGTGCCGGCGCAGCTGCTCCACCTCGCAAAAGGAGCCCGCGTCCAGGAGCAGCCCGATACGCTCACGGGCCGTCAGCCTGCCCCGGGCGTGCTGCGCCGCCGTCGCCTCCTCCCCCGGCCCGGCCAGCGCCCGCGCACGGATGCCGTGCAGCTCGGCGACACACCCCCGCCCGTCCGGCAGCTCTGCGGCCACCTGAGAAACGTCATTGAGGACTGTCACGATGCCTCCCTCCTGGGCGCGACCGGCATGAACCCCCAGGTTAACAAACCGTCTGCGCGGTTTATAGGGGGGTGGGTGCGGTGCGCACACGAATCAGCTGGAAAAGGTGCCCGCCCGCCACCGGCCGCAGCGGCCGGCGCCCGGCGGCCCCCGACGCCGGCCACTGCGGCGCACCAGGGACGGGGAGCGGCGGGGTCCGGGGACTGGGGGCCGGGGACTGGGGCCCGGGGACTGGGGCCCGGGGACTGGGGGCCGGGGACTGGGGTCCGGGGACTGGGGCCCGGGGACTGGGGGCTGGGGTCTGGGGTCTGGGGCCCGGGGACTGGGGGCTGGGGTCCGGGGACGGGGGTCGGGGGCCTGGGGACCGGCGGCGGGGCGCGGGGGGGAGGGGGCTCGGGCCGCGGGGAGCGGGGCGGGCGGCAGGC
>NZ_JBHXNW010000090.1:31942-34396 GCF_042717365.1 Streptomyces sp. NPDC058534 | reverse complement strand
CGGGGGGGGGGTGCGCCCCCGCGCCCCCGCCCGGGGCAGCGGGGGCTCGCCCTCGCCGGGGCGGGGGGGGTCGCGGCCCCGGCCCCGGGGGGGGGGCCGCCCCGCGCCTGGAGCGAGGCGTCCGCGCACCTCTGGTTCGCGGTCGCCGCGGGTCTGGTCGGGCCGGTGGCGATGCTCGCCTTCTACAAGGCGCTCGCCCTGGGCCCGATGGGCGTCGTCTCGCCCCTGGGCTCGCTCGGCGTGGCCGTCCCGGTGGGCGTGGGTCTTGCCCTCGGCGAGCGTCCCGGGCTGCCGCAGTTCGCCGGCATCCTGGTCGCCGTCGCGGGCGTGGTGCTCGCCGGCGGTCCGCAACTGCGGGGCGCGCCGGTCCAACGGCGGACGGTCGCCCTCACCCTCGTCGCGGCCTTCGGGTTCGGTGCCGTGATGGCCCTGATCGCGGAGGCGTCGACCACGCTCACCGGCCTCTTCCTCGCACTGTTCGTCCAGCGCGTCACCAACGTCGCCGCCGGCGGACTGGCCCTGTGGGTGTCCGTCCGGCGCGGCGCCGCCGCGCTGCCGCCGGAGGGCTTCCCGTGGGGCTCGCTGCCCGCGCTGGGCTTCGTGGGGCTCGCCGACGTCGCGGCCAACGGCACGTACTCGATCGCCGCCCAGCACGGCCCGGTGACGGTGGCGGCGGTGCTGGCCTCCCTGTATCCGGTGGTGACCGCGCTGGCCGCGCGCGGGTTCCTCAGCGAACGGCTGCGCGCCGTGCAGGCGGCGGGCGCGGGCCTCGCCCTGGTGGGCACCCTGCTGCTGGCCACGGGCTGACCCGGCCTCCGCACGGTCGCGGCGAACGCTCAGCTCTCGGCGGCCGGTTCCGCGAGCCTGCCCGTCGTCTCCGGCCGGTCGTCGTCCAGTTCCGCCAGCCTGGCCAGCGCCTCGCCGTCCAGCGTCGACAGCTCCCGCAGCTGTCCCGGCGTGACCCCGTCGGGAATCGGCACCGGGGCCGGGGTCCGCAGCGGCGGCTGCCAGCCCTCGGCGGGGGTCCAGCGCCGTACGACCTTGGCGGGCGCGCCCGCCACCACGGCGTGGTCGGGGACGGTACCCCGGACCACGGCACCGGCGGCCACGACCACGTTCCGCCCGATCCGCGCGCCGGGCAGGATGACCGCGCCGGTGCCGATCCAGCAGCCGGTGCCGATCTCGACCGGGTCCATCCGGGGCCACTGCTTGCCGATGGGCTGGTGCGGGTCGTCGTAGGAGTGGTTGGTGGAGGTGACGTAGACGTACGGCCCGAAGTAGCAGTCGCTGCCGATGGTGACGGTGGTGTCGGCGATGACGTGGCTGCCGCGGCCGAGGACGACCCCGTCGCCGATGCGGAGGATCGGTTCGGGGCCGAGGTCGAGGTCGGGCATGAGCCCGGCGGTCAGCGTGACCTGCTCGCCGATGATGCAGTGCGCGCCGACGTGGATCCAGGGTTCGCCGAAGACCGTGCCGAGCGGGAAGGCCAGGCGGGTGCCCGTGCCCAGCGCGCCGAAGCGGAAGCGTCCGGGGCGGGCGGCGGTGACGGAGCCGGTGCGCTGCACCCAGGCCCAGCCCGCGTGGACGGCCCGCTGCGCCAGGCGGCTCCGCCAGGACGAGAACGTGTTCTTGCGCTTGGGCACCCGCTCACGGTAGTCGGCGTGCGGTGCGGCCATGACCGCGGAGTGCTGTGATCTTCACCCCACCGGGTGGCGTACGGTGCCGTACATCACCCGAACAGGAGGCGGAGATGACGCAGAAGGCGCTGATCACGGGCATCGCCGGCAAGGAGCCCAAGGTGGACGCGGGGGCCTTCGTGGCGCCGACGTCCTCGGTCATCGGGGACGTGACGCTGCATGCCGGGGCGAGCGTCTGGTACGGCGCGGTGGTGCGCGGCGACGTCGAGCGGATCTCCGTCGGCGCGGACAGCAACGTCCAGGACAACTGCACGCTGCACGCCGACCCCGGCTTCCCCGTCACGGTCGGCGAGCGGGTCTCCATCGGGCACAACGCCGTGGTGCACGGCGCGACCGTCGAGGACGACTGCCTGATCGGCATGGGTGCGACGGTCCTCAACGGGGCGGTGATCGGCGCGGGTTCGCTGGTCGCGGCCCAGGCGCTCGTGCCGCAGGGGATGCGGGTGCCGCCGGGCTCGCTGGTCGCGGGGGTGCCGGCGAAGGTCAGGCGGGAGCTGACGGAGGAGGAGCGGCAGGGGGTGACGCTGAACGGCACGATGTACGCGGCGCTGGCTGGGCAGCATCGGGATGCCATGGGAGAGGTTCTGTGATCGGCCGGCCGCGGGTTGTTCGTGGCTGGTCGCGCCCCGCGGCGGAGCCGCGAAATGTCACAGCCCCGGGGGGCCGGGGGGGGGGGCGGGGGGGTGGGGGGGGGACACAGAACGAGGTGGGGTGGGGGGGGTGTACGAGCACGCAAACGCGGACACGCACTCTCTCG
>NZ_JBHXNW010000090.1:30353-31932 GCF_042717365.1 Streptomyces sp. NPDC058534 | reverse complement strand
CGGGGTGTGGGGCTCTTTGTGGGTGTCGCCCGCCCTCAGGGCCCCGGTCGACGCCCCGACCCGGCCGGGGCCGCGGCCGTGGTCGGGCCCCCCCCCCCCGCCCCCCTGGGGGGCGCGCTTCTACTTGGCGGCAGAAAGAGACTGGGCGTTCTTCGCCTTCTTCTTCAGGACCAGCATCGAGGTCACGCCGATGACGACCGCCAGCACCAGACCCAGCCACGAGAAGCGCTTGAGCCAGGACTCGGCGACGATGCCGACGTAGTAGATGACGGCGGTGGTGCCGCCCGCCCAGACGATGCCGCCGAGGACGTTGGCGGTCAGGAACTTCCAGTACGGCATCCGCAGCACTCCGGCCAGCGGGCCCGCGAAGATGCGCAGCAGGGCGACGAAGCGGCCGAAGAAGACGGCCCACATGCCCCACTTCTGGAAGGACCGCTCGGCGGTGGCGATGTGCCCCTCGCTGAAGTGCTTGGGGAACTTGCGGCCCAGCCGGGCCAGCAGAGGCCGGCCGCCCTTGCGGCCGATGGCGTACCCGATGGAGTCGCCGATCACCGCGCCCGCGCTGGCGCAGGCGCCGAGGACCAGCGGGTCGATCCCGCCGTGCTGCGACGACAGCAGGGCTGCCGACACCAGGATGATCTCACCGGGCAACGGGATGCCCAGGCTCTCCAGACCGATGACCAGTCCGACGACGGCGTACACGGCCACCGCGGGCACCGTGTCGAGCCACTCCTGGACGTGCACCGCGCATCCTCCGCTTCGCGTACCTGTTCCCGGGTGCGCCTCGGCCGAGGCGCACCCGGGAAGCGTACCGGTTCGCGGGAGGTCAGCCGTTGGGACGCAAAGTCCATATGACGGTCATCTCACCGGTGACCGCGCCGTCCTCGCGCCGGATGGCGACGCTCACCGGGAACTCGGGGCGGCTCCCGGCGTCCAGCTCGGCGACGACGTCGGCGGCGGGGCGGCCGAGCGTCGCCGTGGCGGTGACCGGGCCGAGGGCGATCTTCTTGAAGGCGATCTCGGCGGTGACTGGCAGCGGTACCGCCCGGGAGAGCTGGTCCCCGAAGGCGGCCAGCACGATCGCGCCGCTTGCGGACTCGCCCAGCGTGAACATGGCCCCGGCATGCGGTCCGCCCACGTGATTGCGGTACTCGCTCTGGTCCGGGAGGGCCAGGACGGCCTTCTCCGGGGTGGTCTCCAGGTACTCGAGGTTCAGGGTCCTGACCATCGGCACCGTGGCGGCGAGCAACTCGCCGATCGACATCTGATCTGCGCTCATGAGGGCAGGTTACCCGTGAGTAGCATCCAAGGCCAGGCACCCGGAATGATCGCCGTATGCTTTCCGCACATGTGGCCAGGAGAGCAGTCACCCACCGGCGGGCCGGACTCGCGGCAGCCCAGCCCGTACCACCGGCCCGGCTACCAGCAGCACCAGCCGTACGCGGGACAGCAACCGTCCGCTCCCTGGAACGCGCCCACGGTCACGTCCGGCGGTGGGGCGGCCCGCGGGGGGGGGGCCGGGGGGGGCCGGCGGGGTGGCTAGGGGGGCGCGCGGGGGCGCGGGCGCGCGGCGGGGCGC
>NZ_JBHXNW010000090.1:12105-30343 GCF_042717365.1 Streptomyces sp. NPDC058534 | reverse complement strand
CGCCCGCGGGGGGCGTGTTTTTGCTTATCCCCCCGCGCGGGCCCGGCGGGGCGGGCCGGCGCGGGGGGGGGGGCGCCCCCCCCACGAAACTGGTGGCGATCGTGGCGGCCGCGGTCGTCGTGGCGGCCGCCGGCGTGACCGGTGCCGTCCTGCTGGGCGGTGACGAGGACGGCGGGGCCGAGCCGGGCCCCACCGCCCCCTCCGCGCCCGCGTCCCCCACCGCCGGCGATCCGCGCGGTGGTGACGCCGGCCCGGAGCCGACCGTCGCGGGCTGGAACATCGTGGCCAATCCCGGCCAGGGCATCGCCTTCGACGTGCCGGCCCCCTGGGCGCGGCAGTCGCCGACTTGGGTCACCTACGTCACGGAGGACGACGACCCCGACGAGAAGCCGCTGGTCGCCATGAAGGCCCCCGCCGTCCTGAAGGAGAAGTGGTGCGGGTCGGACGACGACCGTGACGGCTCGGTCGACCACATGCCCCTGGCCAGCGCGGGCACCCGGGGCAACAACGGCGCGCGGAGCACCGAGGAGATCGCCCGCACCGACTCGGCGGACTGGGTCTACGGCTCCTTCACGCAGCCGGACCGGGACAAGGTCTCGACGGGACCGGTGACGCCCTTCACCACCTCCTCCGGCATCAGGGGCAGCGTCGCGGACGTCGCCGACGAGGTGCCCGACGCCACCGTCCGCAGGATCCTCGCCACCGTCAGGGAGTACACCCCGGCGGGCTCCTGAGGAGGAGGTGTGTGCAAGCGGGGACGAACCTTCCGCACTTCGGTACGTCCCTGACAAGGCCCGGTGACCGAATCGTGTCCTGGGCGGCATTAGGGTGACTGCTCATGTGGCCAGGACAGCAGCCGCCCGGGGGCGAGCAGAACCCGCAGAACAATCCGTACCAGCAGCCGGGGTACCAACAGCCGAATCCCTACCAGCAGCCGGGATACCAGCAGCAGCCCGGCCAGTACGGGCAACAGCAGTGGGGGGCGCCGCAGCCCGCCGGTGCGCCGCAGCCGTCGCCGGGCGGTGGCGGTGGCGGTGGCGGGAACCGGACGAAGCTGATCGCGATCGTCGCGGCCCTCGCCGTGGTGGTGGCCGCCGGTGTCACCGGGTTCCTGGTGCTCGGCGGCGACAAGGACGACCAGGCGGACGACGGCAAGGACAAGAAGCCGTCCGCGAGCGCGTCCGCGGAGAAGTCCGAGACACCGTCCACGGATCCGAGCGCTTCCGGCTCCGACGACAACCCGCGCGGCGGCGACGGGCTGGAGGCGACCGTCGACGGCTGGAAGGTCGTCGCCAACCCGCGCTTCGGCACCATGTTCGACGTGCCCGCGGACTGGGAGATCGACAGCAAGGACACCAGCGTCGGCTTCGAGTGGGAGGAGAAGGGCAAGACCGACCGCACGACGGTCACCGCCCCCGCCTACCTGAAGTCCGAGTGGTGCACGACCGACGAGAACAAGGACGGCCGCAAGGAGAGCACCTCCCTCGCGACCACCGGTACCCGTGGTGAGAGCGGCGCCAAGGACACCGACATGGCGGCCGAGACGCGGGTGCCGTGGTGGATCTACGGCGGTTACACGCAGCCGGACAAGAAGAGCGTGAAGTACGGCAAGCCGAAGGCGTACACCACCGCGTCCGGCATCAAGGGCAGCGTCATCACCGCGTACTCGCAGGGCACGCCCCAGAAGGGCAAGTGCGACACCGAGGGCAAGGCCATCACCTTCGCGTTCAAGAACAGCGCGGGCGATTTCGTCACCTGGAACCTGTACGGCGCCAAGGGCGTCGACGAGGAGGTTCCGGAGGCGACGATCCAGAAGATCCTCAGCACCGTGCGACTCACCGAGGAACCGCCGACCGAGTCGTAGGCGCCGCGCGCCCGAGCCTCCCGCCGGGCCGCACCCCCGATGCCCACCGCCCCGGCGGGAGGGTCGGGCGACGGTACGGCGTCCTCGTCCCGCACCGGCCGCGCGCCGCCGACGAAGTCCCGCAGGGCCGGACCGTGTTCGACCCTGGCCGGGAAGGCGTCGGCGGCGGTGCGCCGGGCCAGCGCCGGGATGTCCAGGGGCCGGCCCGCGGCGACGAGGACCGCGTTGCCGAACCGGCGTCCGCGCAGCACCCCCGGTTCGGCGATCAGCGCCAGCTCCTCGAAGAGCGTGGCGAAGCCGGCCAGCTGGCCGCGCAGGAAGCCGAACGGCGCCCCGTCGGCCAGGTTGACCACGTACACGCCGTCGGCGCGCAGGACCCGTGCCGCCTCGCGTGCGTACTCGACGGAGGTCAGCTGCGCCGGCACGCGTGAGCCCCCGAAGACGTCGGCGACCAGTACGTCGGCCGAGTCCGCGGGGGCGGCGGCCAGCCAGGCGCGGGCGTCGGCGCCGTGCGCGGTGATGTCCGCGCCGTCCGGCAGCGGCAGGTGCTCGGCGACCAGGTCCAGCAGCCCCCGGTCCGCCTCCACGACGTCCTGGCGCGAGCCGGGCCGGGTCGCGGCCACGTACCGGGGCAGGGTGAACGCGCCGCCGCCGAGGTGCAGCACGTCCAGCGCGCGGCCCGGCTCGGCGACCGTGTCCAGGACATGGCCGAGCCGGCGCGTGTACTCGAACTCCAGGTGCGCCGGCTCGTCCAGGTCGACGTACGACTGCGGGGCCCCGTCCACGGTGAGCAGCCAGGCCCGCCGCCGGTCGACGTCGGGCATGAGCTTGGCGGTGCCGTGATCGGTGACGCGGCTTACGGGTATGGCTTCGTTCACCTCCCTATTGTGCCTGTGCGACAGCGCCCCGATAGGGGCGCGGGGCTGCATCGATATGCGGCTCCGCCGCGTGGGCGCGACAAGCCACAGCGGACCCGCAGGTCCCCACGCACGAGCACCAGCTTCACTCGACGGCAGTCACCGTGCCCGCCCCCACGGTCCTCCCACCCTCACGGATGGCGAACCCGAGCCCCGTCTCCAGCGGCACGTCCCGCCCCAACTCGACCGTCATCGCGACCGTGTCCCCGGGCCGCGCCACCGCCACCTCGCCGAGGTCGACGTCTCCGACGACATCAGCCGTACGGATGTAGAACTGCGGCCGGTACCCCGTGGCGACCGGCGTCGAACGCCCTCCCTCCCGCGCCGACAACACATACACCCGCGCCGAGAAGCGCCGCGCGGGCACCACGCTGCCCGGCGCTGCGACCACGTGCCCCCGGCGCACGGCGTCGCGGCCGACACCCCGCAGCAGCAGCGCGACGTTGTCCCCGGCCTGGGCCTCCTCCATCGGCTTGCCGAAGGTCTCCAGGCCGGTGACCACCGTTTCGACGGACGCCCCGAGCACCTCGACCCGGTCGCCGACGCGGATCGTGCCGCGCTCGACCGCGCCGGTGACGACCGTGCCGCGGCCGGTGATGGTGAGCACGTTCTCCACCGACAGCAGGAACGGCGCGTCCAGGTACCGCTCGGGCATGGGCACATACGTGTCCACGGCGTCGAGCAGCGCCTCGACGGACGCCGTCCACCGGGGGTCGCCCTCCAGGGCCTTCAGCCCCGAGACCCGTACGACGGGCACGGAGTCGCCGCCGTAGCCGTGCGCGGTGAGCAGCTCGCGGACCTCCAGTTCGACGAGGTCGGTCAGCACCGTGTCCTCGCCGTCGCCGACGGTGTCGGCCTTGTTGAGCGCGACCACGATGTGGTCGACGCCCACCTGCCGGGCGAGCAGGACGTGTTCGGCGGTCTGCGGCATGATCCCGTCCAGCGCGGACACGACGAGGATCGCCCCGTCGAGCTGGGCGGCGCCGGTGACCATGTTCTTGACGTAGTCGGCGTGGCCCGGCATGTCGACGTGCGCGTAGTGCCGGGTGTCGGTCTCGTACTCGACGTGCGCGATGTTGATGGTGATGCCGCGCGCCGCCTCCTCCGGGGCGCGGTCGATGCGGTCGAACGGCACGAACGTACCGGCGCCGCGCTCGGCGAGGACCTTGGTGATGGCGGCGGTCAGGGTGGTCTTGCCGTGGTCGACATGGCCCATCGTGCCGATGTTCAGATGCGGTTTGGTGCGGACGTACGCCGTCTTGGACATGGCGGTACCTCGAAGCCTCGTGGCGGTGGTGGGGACCCCGGTGTCCGGCCGACCCTCCCCCTGGGGGGTCCGCCGGACGATCCGGGGAGGGTCAGCTTCGGGCGCCGTCGGCGGCGGCCGGGAAGAAGAAGAGGGCGGCAGCCTTCGACGCATCCGCGACGGCGGATGCTGCACGGTGGAAGGCGTACCGGAACATGACGCAGATCTTCGCCGACGCCCTGTTCCACGTCGAATGGTTTTTGAGGGAACGGGAGTTCGAGCGTGCGCGGGGTCCCGACGAGCCATGTGTCACATCGCGGGCGGGAACTCGACGGCGGCGCGGTGGCGCCCGCACGCGGGGGCGGCGATCGTGGGCGCGGTCCCATCACCGCGAGGTCCGGCTCGCCGCACGGGGCGGACCCGGAGCGAGGGTGCGCCAAGGGGCACGGCGAACAGGGGAGGTCAGGCCGGGGAAGGGCGCCAACTCCGCCGCACGCGCGGGGATCGCCCCGGCCCGCCCGGGACCGGTCGCGAGGGCGTGTACGACGGTGAGCCGTTCCCTCGCGGACCCCGGAGGGGTTCGGGGCAGCGATTCACTCGGCTGTGACGCCCATGAGACGCTCCATACGGCGATCACACACATGTGTCGGTTAGTGTCACCGGATGCTCGATGCCACCACCCGCTCTGGGGGCACCGCCACGGTCACTCCCCGGACCGCCGCAACGGAGCTCGCCGTCGCCACCGCCGGCGGGCCGGTCCCACCGGCCGCACCGACCGGGTTCGCCGCCCGCGTGACCAGAGTGCTGCTCTCCCCGTGGTCCCGGCTCTCCCTGCTCGTCGCCCTGCTGGCCTCGGCCGCGACCACGGTCCTGCTCTTCCAGCCGCAGCAGTTGCTGACCGACGGCTGGCCGCCACAGCTCGGCGGAGCCGCGGCGGCCGTCGCCTACGCGGTGGCGTACGGGCTGTGCACCGTCGCCTTCGTACCGCGTCCGCTGCTGAACCTGGCCGCCGGTGCGCTGTTCGGCTCGCAGCTCGGCCTCGCCTCGGCGCTGGCGGGGACGGTTCTCGGGGCCGGGATCGCCTTCTGCCTGGGCCGGGTGCTGGGCCAGGAGGCGCTGCGTCCGCTGCTGCGGGGCAAGTGGCTGAAGGCCGCGGACGGGCAGCTCAGCCGGCACGGCTTCCGCTCGATGCTGGCGGCCCGGCTGTTCCCCGGGGTGCCGTTCGCCGCGTCCAACTACTGCGCGGCGGTGTCCCGCATGGGCCTGCTCCCCTTCCTCCTGGCGACCGGACTGGGGTCCATCCCCAACACGGCCGCCTACGTCGTCGCCGGGGCCCGTGCCTCGACGCCGACGTCTCCGGCCTTCCTGATCGCGCTGGCCTGCATCGCCCTGCCGGGTCTTGCGGGCGCGGTGGTGGCCTGGCGCAAGCGGCACCGGCTGCGCGAACGCTGACGGCGCGTTACACGGCCTCCAGGATCATGGCGTTGGCGAGGCCGCCCGCCTCGCACATGGTCTGGAGCCCGTAGCGCGCTCCGCGTTCACCCAGGGCGTGGACGAGTGTGGTGGTCAGGCGGGTGCCGCTGGCGCCGAGGGGGTGGCCCAGCGCGATGGCCCCGCCGTGCACGTTGACCTTGTCGAGGTCGGCGCCGGTCTCCTGCTGCCAGGCGAGCACCACGCTGGCGAACGCCTCGTTGACCTCGAACAGGTCGATGTCGGCCAGGGAGAGCGACGCCCGGCGCAGCACCTTCTCGGTGGCGGGGATCACGCCCGTCAGCATCAGCAGCGGGTCGGAGCCGGTGACGGCGAAGCTGTGCAGGCGGGCGAGCGGGCGCAGGCCGAGGCGGGCGGCGGTGTCGGCCGAGGTGATCAGCACGGCCGAGGCGCCGTCGTTGACCGGGCTGGCGTTGCCCGCGGTGACGTTCCACTCGATCTGCGGGAAGCGCTCGGCGAAGGCCGGGTCGCGGTAGGCGGGCCGGAGACCGGCGAGGACCTCGACGCTGCTGCCGGGGCGAACGCACTCGTCGCGCGAGACACCGTCCAGGGGCGCGATCTCGGCGTCGAAGCGGCCTGCCTCCCAGGCCGCGGCGGCCTTCCGGTGCGAGGAGACGGCGAAGGCGTCCATCCGCTCCCGGGAGAGCGACCACTTGGCGGCGATCAGTTCGGCGCTGATGCCCTGCGGGACGAGCCCGTCCGGGTAGCGGGCGGCGACGCCGGGGCCGAAGGGGTCGGTGCCGGCCGGCACGTTCGACCACATCGGGACGCGGCTCATCGACTCGACCCCGCAGGCGACGACCAGGTCGTACGCCCCGGCCATGACGCCCTGCGCGGCGAAGTGGACGGCCTGCTGGGAGGAGCCGCACTGCCGGTCCACGGTGGTCGCGGGCACGGACTCGGGGAAGCCGGCGGACAGCAGGGCGTAGCGGGTGGTGTTCATGGCCTGCTCGCCGACCTGGTCGACGGTGCCGCCGATGACGTCGTCGATCAGCGCCGGGTCGACGCCGGACCGCTCGACGAGGGCGCGCAGCGTGTGCGCGAGGAGTTCCACGGGGTGGACGTGGGCGAGGGCGCCGTTCGGCCTGCCCTTGCCCATCGGGGTGCGTACGGCTTCGACGACGACTGCTTCACGCATGCTGCGGGCCTCCGACTGCCGGCGACTACCAGTGAGTAGGATTTCTGGACTCACCATAGCCCGATGGGTTGGAAAAACAAACCCTCACCTATGCTGGGCGTCATGGCCGCCGCCCCCAAGAACCCGCGCCCCTGCTCGATCGCCGACACCCTGGCGCTCGTCGGGGAGAAGTACTCCCTGCTCGTCCTGCGCGAGGTCTGCCTCGGCAACGGCCGCTTCGACCAGCTGGTCCGCAACACCGGCGCCCCGCGCGACATCCTCGCCACCCGGCTGCGGCGGCTCCTCGACGCGGGCATCCTGACCAAGCAGCCCTACAGCGAGCGCCCGCAGCGTTTCGAGTACCGGCCGACCCGGGCGGGACTGGAGCTGGAACCGGTGCTGATGACCCTCATGGCCTGGGGGGACCGGCACCTGCGCGCGGACGACGACCGTCCCATGGTGATCGAGCACATCTGCGGCAACGAGCTGGTCCCGCGGGTCACCTGCCGCGCCTGCGGCGACACCGTCCGGCACGAGGACCTGACCGCCCATCCGCAGGCCGACGGCTGGACCGTGACGGGCCCGACGGGCGCCTAGGGGCCCTTCCACCCCTGTGGGCCGGACTTCACTTTGGGGCGCTACGCTGCCCCTCGGCACAGCCGGTCCCGATCACCCGACTTCGGGGTTCGGTGTGCCCATCGCCCGTTTCTCGCTCGGCACTTGGACTCCGTTACTTCATGTCTTGGTTCGAATCACTCATCCTCGGACTCGTCCAGGGGCTGACCGAGTTCCTCCCCGTGTCCTCCAGCGCGCACCTGCGCCTGACGGCGGCGTTCGCCGGCTGGCACGATCCGGGCGCGGCCTTCACGGCGATCACGCAGATCGGCACCGAGGCCGCGGTCCTCATCTACTTCCGCAAGGACATCGGGCGCATCCTCTCGGCGTGGACACGGTCGCTGACCGACAAGTCGATGCGCCACAACCCCGACGCGCGCATGGGCTGGCTGGTGATCGTCGGCTCGATCCCGATCGGCGTGCTCGGCCTGACCTTGAAGGACCAGATCGAGGGGCCCTTCCGCGACCTGCGGATCACCGCGACGATGCTGATCGTCGTCGGTGTGATCATCGGCATCGCGGACCGGATGGCCGCGCGGGACGAGAAGGGCGGCCGGCATCGCGCTCCCCAGCAGCGCAAGGAGCTGGAGAACCTGACCGTCCGGGACGGCCTGATCTACGGCCTCTGCCAGGCGGCGGCCCTCATCCCCGGCGTCTCCCGCTCCGGGGCCACGATCAGCGGCGGCCTCTTCATGGGCTACCGGCGGGAGGCGGCGGCCCGGTACTCGTTCCTGCTCGCGATCCCGGCGGTGCTCGCCTCCGGACTCTTCGAGCTGACGGACGCGATGGAGAGCGACCACGTCTCCTGGGGGCCGACGCTGTTCGCGACGGTCATCGCCTTCGGCACCGGATACGTGGTCATCGCATGGTTCATGAAGTTCATCTCGACCAGGAGCTTCATGCCGTTCGTCTGGTACCGCATCGCGCTCGGCATCGTCATCATCGCGCTGGTCAGCACCGGTGCCCTCAGCCCGCACGCCGCGGAGTCGGCCGGCTGACCGCAACCGCTTCTGTAGCCGTCCGGTAGCGCACTGTCAGTTCTTGCCCCTAGGCTTGTCCGCATGTCCCCCGATTACGCGACTCCTGGTTCCGTGCGCTCAGCCGCGGAACTGAACGAGAAGATCCGTGCGCTGTGGCGCCGCGCGGGCGGGACCCTCTCGGCGCAGGAGCGGGTGGAGTACGAGTTGCTGGTGGTCGAGTGGGCGACCGCGATCCGCGGCGAGGTCATCGAGGCCGCCTGACCCGGTGCCGCCCGCCCCCGGTACCGACCCGGCGTCAGCGCCCGCCGGCCACCCGGAGCACCGTCCCCGTCGTGTACGAGGCGTCGGGCGACATCAGCCAGGAGATCGCCGCCGCGATCTCCTCCGCCCGTCCCGCACGGCCCATCGGCACCGCCGCCCCCATCCGCCGAGCCCGGTCCGGCGCGCCCGCCGCCGCGTGCATCTCGGTGTCGACGACGCCGGGCGCGACCGCGTTGACCCGGACACCGTCCGGGCCCAGCTCCTTGGCCAGGCCCAGCGTCAGTGTGTCGACGCCCGCCTTGGCCGCCGCGTAGTGGACGTACTCCCCCGGGCTGCCGAGGGTCGCGGCGCCCGACGAGACGTTCACGATCACGCCGCTCCCCCGCGCCGTCATGAGCCGTGCGGCGCGCCGCGCGCACAGCAGTACGCCCAGCAGGTTGACGTCCAGGACCCGGCGCAGGTCCGCGGTGTCGCTGTCGGCGAGGCGTCCCAGCGGCCCGGTCACGGCCGCGTTGTTCACCAGGCCCGTCACCGGCCCGAGCCGTTCCTCCGCCACGTCGAAGAGGCGCTCGACGTCGGCCTCGACCGAGGTGTCCGCGCGCACCGCCACCGCGCGTCCGCCCGCCTCGCGCACGCCCGCGACGACCGTCTCGGCCGCCGCCGAGTCCCGCGCGTACCCGACGGCCACGTCGTGTCCGTCCGCCGCGAGGCGCAGGCAGGTCGCCGCGCCGATGCCCCGGCTGCCACCGGTGACCACCGTGATGGGACGGTTCATGAACACCTCCGGATTTGATCGATCATCGATCACCTTAGGGCGTCCGGAACGCCTTGCACATGCCTTGCGCACCATCGGTACCCGGTGTGATCAACTGAATTCGCCCTCGTCGCGGGCGCACACTGTAGAGATCGGGGGGTAGGGAGGCGCCCATGAAGACGCTCGACCGCCTGCTCGCCTCCCCGTGGCGGCGCTCGGCCGCCGCCGTGCTCGCCGGAGCGCTGCCCGTGCTCGCCTTCCCGGGCCCGGCCCTGTGGTGGTGGGCCTGGTTCGCGCTGGTCCCCTGGATCCTGCTGGCCCGTACCGCGCCGGGCGGGAAGCGGGCGGCGTACGACGGGTGGTGCGCCGGCTTCGGCTTCATGCTCGCCATGCACCACTGGCTGATGCCGAACCTGCACGTGTTCACCTTCGTGATCGCGGCGCTGCTCGGCGCGCTGTGGGCGCCGTGGGGCTGGCTGGTGCGGCGGCTGCTGGGCGGGGCACCCTCGGCCGGCCGGGTCGCGGCGGCACTCCTGGTGCTGCCGTCGGGCTGGCTGGCCGCCGAACTGGTCCGTTCCTGGCAGGGGCTCGGCGGCCCCTGGGGGATGCTCGGCTCCAGCCAGTGGGAGGTGGCCCCGGCGCTGCGCCTGGCCTCGGTCGGCGGGGTCTGGCTGCTGAGCTTCCTGGTGGTGGCGGTGAACGTCGCCGTCGCGGTGCTCGTCGCCGTCCGCCGGGCGCGGGTGCCCGCGCTGGCCGGGCTCGTCGCCACCGCGGCCGCCACCTCCGCGGCCTGGGTCTGGTCACCGCGCCCCGACAGCGACGAGCGGGCCGCGATCGCCGTGGTGCAGCCCGGCGTCGTGGACGGCGCGGACAGCGCCGACCGCCGCTTCGACCGTGAGGAACAGCTCACCCGCGGGCTCGCCGACCGGGACCTGGACCTGATCGTGTGGGGCGAGAGCAGCGTCGGCTTCGACCTGGACGACCGGCCCGACCTGGCCCGCCGGCTCGCGGCACTGTCCCGGGACTCCGGCGCGGAGATCCTGGTCAACGTGGACGCACGGCGCTCCGACAAACCCGGCATCTACAAGAGTTCGGTGCTGGTCGGCCCCGACGGCCCGACCGGCGACCGGTACGACAAGATGCGGCTGGTGCCCTTCGGGGAGTACGTGCCGGCCCGCTCCCTGCTCGGCTGGGCCACCTCCGTCGGTGAGGCGGCGGGCGAGGACCGCAGGCGGGGCACCGAGCAGGTGGTGATGAACGTCGGGGACGGGCTGCGGATCGGCCCGATGGTGTGCTTCGAGAGCGCCTTTCCCGACATGAGCCGCCAACTGGCCGCCGACGGCGCGGAGGTGCTGGTCGCCCAGTCGTCGACGTCGACGTTCCAGCACACCTGGGCTCCCGAGCAGCACGCCTCGCTCGCCGCGCTGCGCGCCGCGGAGACCGGCCGGCCCATGGTGCACTCGACGCTGACCGGCGTCTCCGCCGTGTACGACGCGAACGGGAAGCGGATCGGCTCCTGGCTCGGCACCGACGCGAGCGCCGCGCGGGTGTACGAGATCCCCCTCACCCACGGCACCACACCGTACGTGCGTCTCGGCGACTGGACCGTGCACGCGGCGCTGGTGATCCTCGCGGCGTGGGGCGCCGGCGAGGGCGTACGGGCGGTGCGGCTCAGGCGGAACGCTCGTGGACCGCACGTACCACCCGCTCACACAGATCGTGGGTCTCCAGCGCGTCCCGGGCACTGAGCACCCGCCCCGCGCGCACCGCGTCGAGGAAGGCGAGTACCGCCTGCTCGATGCCGCGCTGCCGGGCCACCGGCACCCAGTCGCCGCGCCGCCGCACGGTCGGCTGGCCCTTGTGGTCGATCACCTCGGCGAGGTTGACCACCTGGCGCTTGGTGTCCTGGCCGGAGACCTCCAGGATCTCCTCCGCCGAACCGCTGAGCCGGTTCATGACGCCGAGCGCGGTGAAGCCCTCCCCGGCGAGCTGGAGCACGACGTGGTGCAGGAGACCGTCCTGGACGCGGGCGCGCACGGTCACGTCGTCGACCGGCCCCGGCACCAGGAAGCGCAGCGTGTCCACGACGTGGATGAAGTCGTCGAGGATCATCGTGCGTGGTTCCTCGGGCAGCCCGGTGCGGTTCTTCTGCATGAGGATCAGCTCCCGCGGGTGCTCGGCACACTGCGCGTATCCGGGCGCGTAACGGCGGTTGAAGCCGACGGCGAGGCTGGTCCGCCGCTCCTCGGCCAGGGCCACCAGCCGCTCGGACTCGGCGAGTTCGTAGGCGAGCGGCTTGTCGACGTAGGTCGGGACGCCGGCCTGCAGGAGCCTGGTCACGATCTCGGGGTGGACGGCCGTCGGCGCGTGGACGAAGGCGGCGTCGAGGTCCTGGGCGATCAGTGAGTCGAGGCCGGCGTGGCGCTGGGTCTCCGGCAGGCGCAGTCCGTCGGCGACCCGCGTGAGGGTGGCGGGGGTGCGGGTCTGCAGGTGCAGTTCGGCCCCCGGCAGGGCGGAGAGCACCGGCAGGTAGGCCTTCCGCGCGATGTCGCCGAGTCCGATGCAGCCGACCTTCACGGAGTGTGCTCCTCTAACGTTCGCCGGTCCGGGTCCGTGCGGAAGCATACGGGGGCTGCGGTGGCCGCCAGTCGGCGATGCCGTCGAAGCCCCGCAGGAACAGGCCGGGTGCCGCCTTGGACAGCGCGAGCAGCACGGCGTCGCGGGCGGCGATCCCGGCGCGGTTGGTCATCAGGTTGAGGCGGGCGACCCGGACGGCCTGGCGGGCGACGGCACTGGCGCGGGGCTGCCGGGCGGCCGTGTAGGCGGCGAGGTCCCCGCTGTGGTGGGCGAGTACGATCGCGTCCTCGATGGCCTGGTTGCCGCCCTGCCCGAGGTTGGGCGGCATGGCGTGCGCGGCGTCGCCGAGCAGGGCGACCCGGCCGCGGTGGTAGGCGGGCAGCGGTGCGGAGATGTGGTGCACGTCGTGTCTGAGGACGTCCTCGGGGCGGGCGGCGGCGAGCACAGCGGGGATCGGGTCGTGCCAGTCGCCGTAGCGGTGCAGCAGCTCCGCCCGCTCGTCCGCCGCGTGTCCGCCGGGCGGAGCGACGGCCGCGGCGTAGGCGTAGGCCCGGCCGTCCTTGAGCGGGTGCGTGCCCCAGATGCGGCCCCGCCCCCAGGTCTCGTGGGAGGCGAACTCGACGCCGGGCAGGGGGATCACGACTCGCCAGGTGGTGAAGCCGGTGTAGACGGTGCCGGGGTGGTCCGGGAACAGCGTGCGGCGTACGGCGGAGTGGATGCCGTCGGCGGCGACGACCAGGTCGGCCTCCCACTCGCCGTCCGCGGTGCGCACCCTGGCCGGCCGGTCGTGGTCGCCGGGGTCGGTGAGCATCGCGTCGGCGGCCGTGCGGACGGCGTCCGGTGGCAGCCGCTCGGACAGGCGGTCGATGAGGGTGGCCCGGTGCAGCAGCACCAGCGGGCCGCCGAACCGGGCCGCGGCGGCCTCCGCGCTGGACCGGGAGAGCCAGCGTCCGCCCGGGGTGCGCAGTCCCCCGTCCCCCTGCCAGGCGGCGAGGTCGCGGATTTCGTCGCCGAGGCCGATGACGTCCAGCGCGCGCAGGGCGTTCGGCGACAGGGAGATGGCCGCGCCGACCGGCCGCAGGGAGCCGGCCCGCTCCAGGACGGTGACCCGCAGGCCGGCCTGGTGCAGGGCCACCGCCGCGGTGAGGCCGCCGATGCCGCCGCCGATCACGACGGCCCGCGTTGTCCGTGTCATGGCTCTCCCCATCACTTCTTCACTACAGATGTAGTAGCGCCTGCCGCCGACTGTACTACAGCCGTAGTGCAGTCGGGTAGGTTGACCTCCATGTCCCCCTCCACCCCGCCGCCCGTGCCCTCCGTGGCCCCGGCGGCCCCCTCCCGGTCCGACCTGGTCGCCGACGCCGCGCTGGCCCTGCTCGCCGAGCGCGGGATGCGCGGGCTGACACACCGCGCGGTCGACGAGACGGCCGGACTCCCCCAGGGCTCCACCTCCAACCTCGCCCGGACCCGGCAGGCCCTGCTCGAACTGGCGGTGCGGCGCCTGGCCGACCGGGAGGCGCGGGTGCTGGCGCTGCACGAGATGCCGGACCCGCGCGCCGGCCTCGACTCCCTGGTGGACGCGCTGGCGCTGGCGACGCACCGCGCGCTGACCAGCAACCGGGAGCTGACGCTGGCCCGCTACGAACTCGCCCTGGAGGCCACCCGCCGCCCCGAGCTGCGAGCCCACTTCGACGCGGCGGGCGCCCGATTCCGGGAGCAACTGGGCGCCCTCGTAAACGAGATGGGCTCGGCCGATCCGGACCGCCACGTGCTCTCACTGGTCGCCTGGGCGGACGGGCTGATGTTCAGCTGCGTGGCCGGCGGCTTCCACGCCGAGGTGCCCGGTCTCCAGGACGTGCGGTCGGGACTGCGGGAGATCCTGGACGGCATGCTGGGCGGCTGAAAACTCCTGGTGCGCCAGGACGGGCCCGGGCGAGGATGTCGCCATGACTACCGAGCGCCGCGAACCCGCCACTGACGCCGACGAACGCACCATGCTGGAGGGCTGGGTCGAGTACCACCGCCAGACCCTCGCCTGGAAGTGCGAGGGCCTGACCGACGAACAGCTGCGGACGGCTTCCGTGAGTCCGTCGGGGCTGACCCTGATGGGACTGGTGCGGCACATGGCGGAGGTGGAGCGCAGCTGGTACCGCAGGGTGCTGGCGGCCGAGGACGCGGGCCCGATCTACTACTCGGACGAGGACCCGGACGGTGAGTTCCGGGTGTCCGCGTCGGACACCTGGCAGGAGGCCCGCGCGACCTGGCAGGCCGAGATCGAGGCGGCCCGGCGCAACGCGGCCGGCTTCCCCCTGGGCGAAATGGGCCGCGGAAAGCACGCCCGCACCGGTGAGCGGTTCAGCCTGCGCTGGATCCACACCCACATGATCGAGGAGTACGCCCGTCACAACGGGCACGCCGACCTGATCCGGGAGTGCCTGGACGGTGCCACGGGCGACTGACGGTGCGACGGGCGACTGACGGTGCCACGGGCGACTGACGGTGCGACGGGCGACTGACGTCACCCACGGCGGCCGCCGGGCCTCCGTAAGGGGCCGGAGATCACCCGTGCGGGGCAACCTCCGCTTGTCCGGCGTCGTCGAACGGGCCCGAACCAGCAGAGTGGCGCGGGTGCATCGAACGAGGACCACAGCGACGCTCCTGGTGACCGTGGCCGTCACCGCACTGACCGGCTGTACGACGGTCCAGGGCCCGGCCGCCGCCGACCCGACCGCGGCGGGCGCCCGCTCCTTGACGCCACGCCCGGACGGACCGGCCGAACCGCGGGTCGTACAGGCCCCGGCCCGGGAGGCGCTGGAGATGATCGGCCCCTCGCCGACCCCGGACCGCGCGGCCCGGGAACCGCGCGGTACGAAACCCCCGGCCGCCGGGCCGCGCCAGGAGGCGCCGGCCGCCCGGGCCCGCCCCGAACAGCGACCGCGACCCGCCCGGCCCGAGACACCGGCGCGGACCGAACGGCCCGGACCGCCGGGCCCCGAGGCCCCCGCGCTCCCCCACTCGACCTCGTCCGGCCGGGACACCGGCCAGAACGCGGACGTGTGCTCGCTCGGCAAGCGGTACGGCGGCTGGCGCCCCGGCAGCCCGGAAGCCCGCATCTGCGAGCAGGCGTACGGCCCCTGAGCCGGACAGCGTCCGGGCGCCACGGACTCCTACGGCCGCTGCCGAGGCGGTCTCGGCCATCCGCCGGAACGGTCGGGCCCGTCCGTGCCCCGGCCCGCGCCGTCCAGGCGCCGCTCCAGCCGGTCGATCGCCGCGCGCACACCCTCGCCGTAGCGGTCGGGGGCCAGAGACTCGGCCGCGCCCCGGGCGCGCCGCAGGTGCAGGCGGGCGGCCTCGCGGTGGCCGAGGCGGTCGTAGTCGTCCGCGAGGTTCAGATGGAGCGAGGGGTAGAGGGCGCGCGCGGCGAGCCTGCCCTCGTGCGAGTCGGCGAGCGGGTCCTCCGTGATCTCCTCGGCCGCCGCCAACGCGCGCAGGTCCCAGGCCAGTTCGTCCCCCGGGTCGTCCTGGGTGTCGGCCAGGTAGTGGGCCAGCGTGCACCGGTGCAGGGGGTCACCGTGCTCGCCGATCTCCGCCCACAGGCAGAGGAACCGGTCCCGGGCCTCCTCGCGGTCGCCCGCGTGATGCAGCATGACGACCTGACCGATGCGCGTCAGCACGGCATCCGGCGCCGCCTGCTCCCGTCCCTTGGCCACCGCGTCCTCCGTGCCCTCGTCGGCTGTCACGACCGACGCTAACCGGACGTGCCCGCGATCCCGGTCAGGCGGCACCGGGACGCGCGCGGGCCGGTCGGTGGCGGACCCGGCCCGCGTGTCCGGGTCACTTCAGGTTCGGAATGGTCCAGTCGATGGGCTCGTGGCCCTGGGCCGCGACCGCCTCGTTGATCTGCGTGAACGGGCGGGAGCCGAAGAACTTCTTCGCCGACAGCGGGGAGGGGTGCGCGCCCTTGACCACCCTGTGCCGGGTCTCGTCGATCAGCGGCAGCTTCTTCTGCGCGTAGTTGCCCCACAGCACGAACACCGCCGGGTCGGGCCGGTCGGCCACCGCGCGGATCACCGCGTCGGTGAACCGCTCCCAGCCGCGGGCCTTGTGCGAGTTCGCCTCACCCGCCCGGACCGTGAGCACCGCGTTGAGCAGGAGGACGCCCTGCTCCGCCCAGGGCATCAGATAGCCGTTGTCCGGGACGGGGGTGTCCAGCTCCGCGTGCATCTCCTTGTAGATGTTCCGCAGGGACGGCGGGACCTTCACGCCCGGCCGGACCGAGAAGCACAGCCCGTGGCCCTGGCCCTCGCCGTGATACGGGTCCTGCCCGAGGACCAGCACCTTCACCCGGTCGTACGGCGTGGCGTCCAGCGCGGCGAAGACCTCCTCGCGCGGCGGGTAGACGGGGCCGTTCGCCCGCTCCTCCTCGACGAACTCCGTCAGCTCCTTGAAGTAGGGCTGCTGAAGCTCGTCGCCCAGCACCTCGCGCCAGGACTCGGGCAGCATGGCGGTGTCGGTCACGTCAACTTCCTTACGCTGTGCGGTCGCTTCCAGTCCCCACGAACCTACCGGCGACCACTGACAACCGAGCCGGCTACCAACTGGTCTTCCGGGACAGCTGCCACATCATCATGATCGTCGACGGGTCCATGGCCTGCTCCGCGCCCGAGATGTCCGTGCTGGCGGCCACGTACTGCTTGCCCTGCCACAACGGCAGCAACCGCGCGTCGTCCAGCATGATCTGCTGCGCCCGCTCGAACTCCCGCTCCACGTTGGCCCGGTCGCTCTCCCGGCGGGAGCGCGGCAGCAGCTCGCCGGTGATCTCCGGCGCGAGGTAGGGCGTGCCGAGCGCGTTCTGCTCACCGACGAACGGGGCGATGAAGTTCTCCGCGTCCGGGAAGTCCGGGGACCAGCCGCGCCCGAACACCGGGTACTCGCCCTTCTGGTAGCCCGTGACGTACGTCTTCCAGGGGCGGCTCTTCAGGGTGACCTCGAACAGGCCCGAGGCGTCGAGCTGCCGCTTGATCTCCTTGAACTCCTTCGCCGTCTCGGAGCCGTACCGGTCGCTGGTGTACCAGAGGGTGAGCGGGACGGGCTCGGTGATGCCCGCGCCGGTGAGGATCTCGCGGGCCTTGGGGACGCTGGGGTCGCCGTAGTCGTCGAAGAAGCCCGTGGTGTGTCCGGTCAGGCCCTTGGGGACCATCGAGTACAGCGGGTCGACGGTGTCCTGGTAGATCTTGTGCGCGATCGCCGCCCGGTCGATCACCTGGGCGACGGCCCGGCGGACCTCCTTGCGGCCGGCCCACGGGTCCTCGGGGTTGAACACGAGGTAGCTGATCTCCGTGCCGCTGCCCTCGACCAGCTGGAGTTCCTCGTCCTTGCCGTCCTTGCCCTGGAGCGTGATGACGTCGTCGGCCGCGAGTCCCCGGTAGGTCACCTGGATGTCGCCGTCGCGCAGCGCCTTCACCATGCCGGCGGAGTCCTTGAAGTAGCGGATCGTCACCGCCTTGTTCTGCCGGTCGGCGAAGCCCTCGTAGCGGTCGTTGCGCACGAGTTCGGCGCGCTCGCCGTCCTCGTACGACTCCAGCGAGTACGGGCCCGAGCCCACGACCTGGCCGTCCTCGCGCAGTTCCTTCGCCGGGTAGCCGCCGGGCTCGACGATCGACATGGCGGGGGTGGCGAGCACGAACGGGAAGGTGGCGTCGGGCTTGTTGAGGTGGAAGACCACTTCGCGCTCGCTCGGCGCCTGGACGCGTTCGAGGCTGCCCAGCAGGCCGGCGGGGCCGCCGTTGACGTTGATCTCCTTGATCCGGTCGATCGAGTGCTTGACGGCGCGCGCGTCGAGGCGGTCCCCGTTGGAGAAGGTCAGGCCCTCGCGCAGCTCGCATCGGTACACCTGGTTCGTGGAGTCGGTGAAGGCGCACTCCTCGGCGGCGTCGGGCTGGGGCGCGGTCGCACCGTTGGGGTAGCTGAGCAGCGTCTGGTAGATGTTCCGGAACAGCTCCCAGGAGCCGTCCCAGGAGGCCGCCGGGTCCAGGGTGCTGGGCGCACTCGTCGTCCCCACGACGATCGGCCCCTCGTCCTTTGAGCTGTCGGACGACAGAATGCCGCATCCGGTGACCAGCGACGATATGGACACGATGGCCGCTACCCGACGCAGGCCTCGGTTCCGGTTGAACACGCGCACGCTCCTCGATCCGCCGTGCCAAGGGTCGGCAGACCATACCGCAGCGCCGTCCCACCTGAACCCCCATCTGAACAGGGGTTTTGATCATTTGGCGATGACTACGTTGTCATCTCCCCGGCGGTCTCGACACGCGGACGCGGGGGGGGGGGTCGGACGACGGAGCCCCCGGGCCCGGGGGCCGGCACCAACGGTTCTTTATCAAAAAAAAAAGACCACCCAGAATTATATGTAA
>NZ_JBHXNW010000090.1:0-12095 GCF_042717365.1 Streptomyces sp. NPDC058534 | reverse complement strand
ATCCGCAAGCTGGTCGCGGCCTTCGGCACCCTCGACTCGATACCCCTGGAGCCGCCCCTAACCCCCCCCCCGCCCCCCCGGGCCGGCCCTCAGAGCTGCCGACAGGCGATATCAGGCCACGCCGGCGTTCAGGAAAATACCTCCGTCGACGACGAGGGTCTGACCGGTGACCCAGTCCGACTGTGCCGAGGTGAGGAAGGCGGCGGCACCGCCGATGTCGGAGGGCACGCCGAGCCGCCCCAGCGGGTAACCGGCGGCAGCCTCCTCCTCGCGGCCCTCGTACAGGGCGGCGGCGAACTTGGTCTTCACGACGGCCGGAGCGATCGCGTTGACCCGCACCTTCGGCGCGAACTCGTGCGCCAGCTGCGCGGTGAGGTTGATCAGCGCGGCCTTGCTGACGCCGTACGCGGCGATGAAGGGCGAGGGCGAGAGGCCCGCGACGGAAGCGATGTTGACGATCGCGCCGCCGTTGTCCTTCTGCCAGGCGTGCCAGGTGCGCTGGGCGAAGCCGAGGGCCGAGATCACGTTGGTCTCGAAAACCTTGCGCGCGACGTTCAGGTCGAGGTCGGCGATCGGCCCGAACACCGGGTTGGTGCCGGCGTTGTTGACCAGGAAGTCGACGCGGCCGAAGGCCTCCATCACGCGCTCGACGGCGACGGCCTGGTGGGCCTCGTCGTGCGCCTTGCCGGCGACACCGATGACCCGGTCGGCGCCGAGCTTCTCGACGGCCTCCTTGAGGGCGTCCTCGTTGCGGCCGGTGATGCAGACCCGGTCGCCGCGCGCGACGAGCGCCTCGGCGACGCCGTAGCCGATGCCGCGGCTGGCGCCCGTGACGAGCGCGACCTTGCCGGAGAGTCCGGGGAGTTCAGTCATGTCAGTGGTCCCTAGTGTCCGTGTTCCCTGGTCTCCGTGTCCCTAGTCGAGCGGTCCACCGGCCACGTACAGCACCTGGCCGGAGACGAAGCCGGCCGCCTCACCCGTGAAGAAGGCGATGGCGTTGGCGATGTCGTCGGGCTCGCCGACGCGGGCGACCGGGATCTGGGTGGCGGCGGCGGCCTTGAAGTCGTCGAAGCCCATGCCGACGCGGTCGGCGGTGGCCTTGGTCATCTCGGTGGCGATGAAGCCGGGGGCGACGGCGTTGGCGGTGACGCCGAACTTGCCCAGTTCCTTGGCGAGGGTCTTGGTGAAGCCCTGGAGACCGGCCTTGGCGGCGGCGTAGTTGACCTGGCCGCGGTTGCCGAGCGCGGAGGAGGAGGACAGGTTGACGATCCGGCCGAAGCCGGCGTCCACCATGTGCTTCTGGCAGGCCTTGGACATCAGGAAGGCGCCGCGCAGGTGCACGTTCATGACGGTGTCCCAGTCGGAGACGCTCATCTTGAAGAGCAGGTTGTCGCGCAGTACGCCCGCGTTGTTGACGAGGATCGTCGGCGCGCCCAGCTCCCCGGCGATCCGCGCGACGGCCGCCTCGACCTGCGCCTCGTCGGAGACGTCGCAACCGACCGCGATCGCCTTGCCGCCGGCCGCGGTGATCTGCTCCACGGTGTCCTTGCAGGCGGCCTCGTCGAGGTCGATGACGGCGACGGCGCGGCCCTCGGCGGCCAGTCGTACGGCGGTCGCGGCACCGATGCCGCGCGCGGCTCCGGTGACGACGGCGACCCGCTGCTCAGTGGTGGACATTGCTGCTCTCCTCGTCCTGGGGATGCGGCCCGTGCGGAGCGTGCGCCCTTGGGTGAGCGACCGCTTAGTACCTTCCGCAGACGTGACGCTAGAAGCCCTGGCACCCGGTGTCAACGGGACACCGGGCCGGTGTGATCCATTACCTGGGCTCTCCGGTGCGTCACCGCGCCCGGCCTACCCGATCGGCCCACCGCTGCGCGCCCCCGGGCCCGTGACCCCCTAGCGTCGAAGCGCGAGCCACTCGTGGCCGGAAAGGAGACGTTCATGCGCCGTCGAACCGGTGCCGCAGGCATTGTCGTCGCGATAGCCGCGATCGTGCCGTTGGCCGACACCGCACACACCCAGGACCTGGACTCCCGGAATCTCACCCATCAGCAGGCGGGCCAGGCCGCCTTCGAGAGCGATCCGGACGCACCGGATGCTTTCACCGATGACCTGTTCGCCCCGGACGCACTCGACCAGGGCCGACCCGACGGAAGCGGATCCGACGCGGGCTCGTTCGACCCGGGCGGAAACGACCAGGGCGGGTTCGGCCAGGGCGGAAACGCGGGCACGTTCGACCCGGGCGGAAACGACCAGGGCGGGTTCGACCAGGGGCGACCCGACCAGGGCGGATTCGACCAAGGCGGGTTCAACGACGGTCAGCCCGACGGGGGGCGGAACGATCAGGGCGGTTTCAACCAGGGCGGGAACAACGACCGCCGGGACCAGGACCGTTTCGACGAGGGCCGAGGCGACCAGAACCGAGGCGACCAGAACCGACGCGACCAGAACCGACGCGACCAAGGCCAGCAGGTCGAGCAGAACCAGGAGGTGGAGCAGAATCAGCAGGTGGAGGTGCACGTCGCGTCGCTCCCGACGACCTCCTCGACCTCCGTGCCGCTCCCGGACACACCCGCACCGGCCACCGACACGAGTCCGGCCTCCCCGGCCGTCACTCCGACGCGCGGCACTCAGGGCGGCCTGGGCGGCTCCTTCAACGCCGGGCCGAGCCGCTCGGACATCGCCATCGGAGTGGGCTGCGTGGCCAGCGCCATGCTCGCCGCCGGCTTCGCGCTGAGGCGCCGCCGGCGCGCCTGACACCCGCCACGGCTCCGGGCCGGAGCGAACCTGCCCGGCGTCACCGCACCAGCAGGTCGAGGAGCCGCTGCCCCTCGGCCGCCGGATCGACGGTCAGGCCGGTGTGCACGGGGCCCGGCTGGACGATGGTCGAGCGGGGCGCGATCAGCCAGCGGAAACGGCGGCCCGGGTCGTCCTGGGCCGCCTGGCCCGCCGCGTCCCCGCCGGTGCACACGCCCTCCACGGCGCGCAGCGCCGCACGTACGCCCGGCAGGTCCACCCCCGGGTCGAGCGCCAGCAGCCTGGCCTCGTCGAGGTGGGTGTGGGCACCGACGTAGGACTTGGCCCGGCAGTACACGAGCACGCCGGCGTTGACGCACTCCCCGCGCTCGACCCGGGGCACGACGCGCACCAGCGCGTACTCGAAGACGTGGCGGTCGCTCACCGCTCCCCCTTGACGCGTTCGTGGATCGTGGCGGCCCGGGCGAGCAGGGGCCTGGCATAGGCCCGCCGGAGGTCGTCGGGGGTCGCGAAGCCGGGCTCGTCCCGCAGCCAGACGCCCGGGATCTCGGCGGTGACCTCCGCGAGGAGTTCCTCGGTGACCAGCGGCGCGAGCGCGGCGGCGGCCGAGCGGACGTCCGGCGAGAAGCGCGCGAGAGCGTGGTCGGATGCGTCGTAGGGGCGGGCCGCGGAGGTCTCGGCGCCGGGCCAGTTGTGCTGCCAGATCATGGTCGCGCCGTGGTCGATGAGCCACGTCTCGCCCCGCCGGCGCAGCAGGTTGGGGTTGCGCCAGGACCGGTCGACGTTGTTCACCAGCGCGTCGAACCAGACGATCCGGCCGGCCTCCTCGGGGCTCACCTCGAAGGCGAGCGGGTCGAAGCCGAGCGCGCCGGAGAGGAAGTCCATACCGAGGTTGGTGCCGCCGCTCGACTTGAGCAGTTCCTGCACCTGCTGGTCGGGTTCGCCGAGCCCCAGGACGGGATCGAGGTCGACCGTCACGATGCGCGGGACGCGGAAGCCCAGCCGCCGGGCCAGCTCACCGCAGACCACCTCCGCGACGAGCGTCTTGCGGCCCTGCCCCGCGCCGGTGAACTTCAGGACGTACGTCCCGAGATCGTCGGCCTCGACAAGCCCCGGCAGCGAGCCGCCCTCGCGCAGGGGCGCGATGTAGCGGGTCGCGGTGACCTCTTTCAGCATGTTCCCGGGCCATCCGTCGGAGAATCTGCGTCGAGCATGAAGTGAGCATAGTGATCGGGGGTGGTGGTCACGCGTCGCCGTCCGCGTAGCGGTCGAGGTGGCGCCGCAGGCTCGACTCCAGATGCTCGCATGGCCTCCGACGCCCGTTCGGGACTGCGCCGCAGCACCGCCCTCAGGATGCGGCCGTGCTCCATGACGGTGGCCGGACTGCCGCCCGAGACGGCGCTGAGCCGGAAGAGGTGAAGGTGGGTGTGCAGCCGTTCCACCGCCGCCGCGAGCATCGTCCGCCCCGACGCGACGGCCAGCGCGTCGTGGAACCGCTGGTCCAGCACCGCGAAGCGCCCGTACTCGGCATACCTGTGCCCCTTGTCCGGCAGCCCCCGCATCTCCTCGGCCACGGCCTCGATCCGGTCCAGCGCCGCCTCGCCCATGTGCTCGGCGGCCAGCGCGGCGGCCCGCGGCTCCAGCAGCAGACGCATCTCGAAGAGTTCCTCCACCCCCTGCCGGGTGAGCAGTTCGGTGGCCCGGTATCCGGAGAGCGAACGCTTCACCACCAGTCCGTCCGACTCCAGGCGGGCGAGCGCTTCGCGCACCGGCGTCGCCGAGACTCCCAGGGACCGCGAGACGGACTCGATGCCGACCCGTGCGCCGGGCTGGATCACATGGTCCATGACCATGGCCTTGACCGCCTCGTAGACACTGACCGTCAGCACTTCCCGCCGGGTCGGCGTCATGCGCCCGGCCTTCTTCGACGAGCGACTGGTGCTCTTCCCGCTCCTGAGGGACATCTCGACGCTCACCGTGGTGGCGCTCGCGCAGATGGTCGTGCTGTCCGTGGGGCACATGAACCTCGCCGTCGGACGCATGGCCGCCTTCGGCGCCTTCTTCGCCGGGTTCGGCTACGACCGGCTCGGGCTGCCGCTGCCGCTGGGCCTGGTCCTGTGCCTCGTCGCCGGCTGCGCCATCGGCGCGCTGACCGGCTGGATCATCGCCCGCACCGGTGTGAACTCCTTCGTCGTGACGCTGGCCATGGACTTCGCCCCGCTGGGCCTGGTCTCCCTGCTCTACTCGGCCCTCACGGACAACGCCGCGTTCACCACGCGGCCGGACGGGCTCGCCGAGCTGCGGTCGTACTCGCTCGCGGACATCTGCGCCGGCCCCGTCTGCGGTTCGGCGGCCGTTCCGCAGATCGTCCAGTTCACCGTGCTGGCCCTCGTCGGTCTCGGCTTCCTCTACGCCCGTACCCGCATGGGCCGGGAGCTGCTGCTCACCGGCGCCAACCCCGCCGCCGCCGAGCTGTCCGGCATCCCCACCGGCCGCCGTGTCGTCCTGGCCCACGCGTTGTCCGGCCTGCTGGCCGCCCTCGCCGGCTTCATGGCGGCCGTGGGCACGGGCACGTTCCGCGCTTCCATCGGCGACGACTTCATGCTCCCGTCGTTCCTCGGCGCGGTCCTCGGCGGCACGCTGCTCACCGGCGGCGTCGTCTCCGCGCTCGGCGCCCTGCTCGGCACCGCCCTGGTCGGTGTCATCCGCAAGGGCCTCGACCTGCTCGGGGTCGGCCTCGAGAGCCTCAACATCCACCTCGGCTGCGTCCTGCTCCTCGCCCTGTCCGCGGACCGGGTGCGCAGCGTGGTGTCCTATCGCAAGGTGGTGCGCTCCACATGACGACGCTCCGCGACAAGGGAGCCTCCGCCCTTCCGGCACTGCGACGCTTCTCACGGTCCACGACGATGACGCTGCTGTGCGTGGTGGTCGTCGGCTGGGTGGGGCTCGGTATCGCCTCGTCCGGCTCCTTCTTCGAGGGCTCCTCGCTCCGCACGTTCCTGATGTACCTGGCCACGCCGGTCCTCATCGGCCTGGCCCAGATGGTCGCCCTGTGCGTCGGGCAGCTCAACCTCGCCGTCGGCGCGCTGGGCGGGTTCAGCGCCTGTCTGATGGGCGTGCTGATGGCCGACCACGGGGTGCCCGCGGGCCTCGCCGTGCCGGCCGGCGTGCTCACCGCGACGCTGATCGGCCTGCTGACCGGGGTGTTCATCGTCGCCACCCGGATCAACGGCTTCATCGTCACCCTCGGCACGATGACCATCCTGCTCGGGGCCCAGTACCGGCTCTCCGGCACGCGCACGATCGACGGGTACTCCGAGACGCTGCGCGACCTCGGCCGCTCGGCGCCGCTGAGCATCCCGCTGGTCTTCGTCGCCGCGCTGGTCGCCGCGGCGCTGCTGGCCGCGTTCATGTACCGCACGATCGCCGGGCGGCGGCTGCTGGCCGCCGGCGGCAACCCGCTCGCGGCGCGGTTGTCGGGCATCTCGTCCGACCGGCAGATCGTGGTCGCCCACACCCTGTCCGGTCTGCTCGTCGGTACCGCCGCCGCCGTGGCCGCGGCCTCGCTGCCCGGCGTCAACCGCAGTGTCGGCGGGGACTGGCTGCTGCCGAGCTTCGCCGCCCCGATCATCGGCGGTGTCGCGCTCACCGGCGGCTCCGTGGCGGTGCTCGGCACGGTGCTGGCCGCCTGCGTGATGCGGCTGATCGACACCGCGCGGGCCCAGTTCTCCCTCGACCCGAGCTGGGTGAACTTCCTCATCGGCCTGGTCGTCCTCGGCACGGTCGTCGGCGGCCGCGTCCACCAGTCCCACCTGGAGAAGAAGGGCAGGGCACCCGGCCGTACGCCTCCGGCGCCGCCTGGCAGCGACGCACAGCCGGCCGCCGCCCTGCCGAGTACGGGAGGCGCCCGATGAGCGACGTACCGCCGGCACGCGAGAACGACGTCCTGCTGGAATGCGAGAACATCGTCAAGGTCTTCCCCGGGGTACGCGCCCTCGACGGTGTGGGCCTGAAACTGACCGCGGGTTCCGTGCACGCCCTGCTGGGCGAGAACGGCGCCGGGAAGTCCACGCTGATCAAGGTGATCACCGGCGTCCACCCACCCGACGGCGGCCGCCTGCTGCGGCGGGGCGCGGAGACCCGACTGCGCTCCCCGCTGGAGGCCACCCGCGCCGGCATCGGTGTGGTCCACCAGGAGCGCAACCTGATCCCCGGCTTCTCGGTGGCGGAGAACATCACCCTGCAGCGCCCGCCCTCGCGCCGGGGACTGATCGACCCGGAGGCGATGACCGCTCCCGCCGAGCGCTGTCTGGCCGAGCTGGGCCTGGACCTCGACCCGCGCCGCCCGGTGCGCGAACTGTCCGTGGCACAGCAGCAGTTGGTGGAGATCGCCAAGGCGCTGTACACCGAGAGCGAGGTGCTGCTGCTCGACGAGCCCACCGCCTCGCTGTCCCCGCGGGAGGCGGAGCGCCTCTTCGACGTGGTGCGTCGGCTCACCGCACGCGGCACCTGTGTGGTGTTCGTCAGCACCGGCGCCCCGGTGCCCGAGCGGCCGGTCGTCCTCATGAAGGCCCCCGGCACGGTCGTCGGCCCCTAGGACACCGTGCTCGTGCCGCGCGGCCCGGAGAAGACCGACCAGGAGGTGGAGCTCGCGGTGGTGACCGGCCGACGCGCCCGCCACCTGGCCGGCCCCGACGACGCGGCCGCCGTCATCGCGCGCTACTGGGTCGGCGACGACGTCTCCGAGCGGCTACCCGACCCGCAGGCACTCGGCCTGCGACTCGGAGGACGGCGATGAGGACCCACCCCACGGCCCGCATCACGGACGTCGAGGTCGTCGACGTCCGGTTCCCCACCTCGCGGGAGCTCGACGGCTCGGACGCGATGAACCCCGACCCCGACTACTCGGCCGCCTACGTCATCCTGCGGACCGACGCGGAGGACAGGCATCGGCAGCAACTGGAGGGGCACGCCTTCACCTTCACCATCGGACGCGGCAACGAGGTACAGGCGGCGGCCATCACCGCACTGCGGCCCCATGTCGTCGGCCTGTCCGTGGACGCGGTCTGCGCCGATCCGGGAACGGTGAGCCGGGCCCTGGGCGGTGACAGCCAACTGCGCTGGCTCGGCCCGGAGAAGGGCGTGATGCACATGGCGATCGGCGCCGTGGTCAACGCGGTCTGGGACCTCGCGGCCAGACGGGCCGGCAAGCCGGTGTGGCGGCTCCTCGCCGACGCCGGCCCCGAGTGGCTCGCCGACCAGGTGGACTACCGCTACATCGAGGACGCGCTCACCCGCGAGGAGGCAGTCACCCTGCTCCGCGAGGGGAAGGAGGGCGCCGCCGAACGCGAGGCCCTGCTGCTGTCGCGCGGATACCCGGCGTACACCACGTCCCCCGGCTGGCTGGGCTACTCCGACGAGAAGCTGGTGCGGCTCGCCGAGCAGGCCGTCGTCGACGGTTTCCGGCAGATCAAGCTCAAGGTCGGTGCCGACCTGGCCGACGACGTCCGCAGACTGCGGACGGCCCGTGCGGCGGTCGGCCCGGACATCCGCATCGCCATCGACGCCAACCAGCGCTGGAACGTCGCCGAGGCCGTCGACTGGACCAGGGCACTCGCCGACAGTGACCCGTACTGGATCGAGGAGCCCACCAGCCCCGACGACATCCTCGGGCACGCGGCCGTGCGCAGGGGCGTGGCGCCCGTCAAGGTCGCCACCGGCGAGCATGTGCAGAACCGCATCGTCTTCAAGCAGTTGCTGCAGGCCGAGGCCATCGACGTCCTCCAGATCGACGCGGCACGGGTGGGCGGCGTCAACGAGAACCTGGCCATTCTGCTGCTCGCCGCCAAGTACCGCGTCCCGGTCTGCCCGCACGCCGGCGGTGTCGGGCTGTGCGAACTCGTCCGCCATCTCTCGATGTTCGACTTCGTCGCCCTGTCCGGTACCACCGAGAACCGGGTCATCGAGTACGTCGACCACCTCCACGAGCACTTCGACGACCCCGTGGTCATCGCCGACGGCCACTACACGGCGCCCACCGCGCCCGGCTTCTCGTCCCGGACGCACCCCGAGTCCATCGCCACCTACCGCTATCCCGACGGCGTCTTCTGGGCCGCCGACCTCGCCACACAGGAGAAGGGAACCCCCTCATGAGCGAACTGTCCCGGCTCAAGGCCCTGGTGACCGGCGGCGCGTCCGGCATCGGCAGGGCCACCGGCGTCCTGCTGGCCGCCCGCGGCGCGGACGTCGCCGTCCTCGACCTCGACCCGTCGTCCGTGGACGAGCCCCTGCGCGGCTACGTCGCCGACGTGTCCGACGACGCCTCGGTACGGTCCGCCGTCGCCGCGGCAGCGCACGAGCTCGGTGGCCTCGACATCCTGGTCAACAACTCCGGTATCGGCGCGGCGGGCACGATCGAGGACAACGACGACGCCCAGTGGCACCGGGGCCTGGACGTGAACGTCCTCGGCGTCGTCCGCACCACCCGGGCGGCTCTGCCGCTCCTGCGGGCCTCCGCGCACGCCGCCGTCGTCAACACCTGCTCGATCGCCGCCACGGCCGGGCTGCCGCAGCGGGCCCTGTACAGCGCCGGCAAGGGCGCGGTCCAGGCCCTCACCCTCGCCATGACGGCGGACCACGTCCGCGAGGGCATCCGCGTGAACTGCGTGAACCCCGGGACGGCGGACACTCCCTGGGTGGGCCGTCTCCTGGACCAGGCGTCCGACCCGGAGGCCGAGCGGGCGGCGCTCAACGCCCGCCAGCCCATGGGCCGTCTGGTCACCGCCGAAGAGGTCGCCGCGGCCATCGCCTACCTGGCGAGCCCGGCCGCCGGCAGCGTCACCGGTACGGCCCTCGCCGTGGACGGCGGCATGCAGGGCCTCCGGCTGCGCCCGGAGGAACAGTGAGGGCGGCGGCCCTGGGAGGCAGCGGGGTGCGCGTCAGCGCCCTCGGCTTCGGTGCCGCCGCCATCGCCGGACTCTACGAGGACGTCGGCGAGGACGAGGCGGCGGCCACCGTGGAGGCCGCCTGGGACGCGGGCATCCGCTACTTCGACACCGCCCCGCACTACGGTCTGGGCCTCTCGGAGCGCAGGCTGGGCGCGGCCCTGCGGACGAGACCCCGGGACGGTCTCGTCCTGTCCACCAAGGTGGGCCGGGTACTCGAACCGCACGACGGCGGCGGCGACGACCGGGCCAACGGCTTCGCGGTACCGGCGACCCACCGGCGTCGGTGGGACTTCAGCGCCGACGGCGTACGCCGCTCACTGGAGGACAGCCTCAGCCGCCTCGGGCTGGACCGCGTGGACCTGGTCCTGCTCCACGACCCCGACGAGCACGGGGAACAGGCATTCCGGGAGGCGTATCCGGCGCTGGAGGAGCTGCGGTCGCAGGGGGCCGTCCGGGCGATCGGCGCGGGGATGAACCAGAGCCGGATGCTGACCCGGTTCCTGACCGACACGGACGTCGACGCGGTGCTCTGCGCCGGGCGTTACACCCTGCTGGAGCAGGGGGCCCTGGAGTCGCTGCTGCCGGCCGCGTCCGCCGCCGCCGGCAAGAGCGTGATCGTCGGCGGTGTCTTCAACTCCGGGCTGCTGGCCGACCCCGCGCCCGGCGCCACGTACGACTACGCGGCGGCGCCCTCGGATCTCCTGGACCGGGCGGTACGGATGCGCGCGGCCACCGAGGCACACGGGCTGCCGCTGCGGGCCGCCGCGCTCCGCTTCCCCTTCGGGCATCCGGCGGTCGCGTCGGTCCTCGTCGGGGCGCGCTCGGCGGCTCAGGTCGTGGACGCCGTCACGCGGTTCCGCGGGCCCGCCCCCGGGGCCGTATGGGACGATCTGCGGGCTCAGGGCCTGCTGCCCGGCGGCGTGCCGGTGGCGGTGCCGGTGCTGGACGGGAGCGTGGCGTGACCTTCGTCGACGCCCACCACCATCTGTGGGACCTCGCCGTGCGCGACCAGGAGTGGCTCGACGGCCCCCGGCTCGCCCCGTTGCGGCGGTCCTTCGTCCCGGCGGACCTGGCGGCCGAGACCAGCGCCACGGGGGTCACGGCCACGGTGCTGGTGGAGACGGTCGACGTCCCCGAGGAGACACCCGAGTTGTTGTCCCTGGCCGCGCACAGCGACGTGATCGGGGCGGTCGTCGGGTGGACCGACCTGACGGCCCCGGACGTCGCCGACGCACTCGACGCGCTGCGGTCACTGCCGGGTGGTGACCTCCTGCGCGGGATCCGCCACCAGGTCCAGGGCGAACCCGACCCCGACTGGCTGACCCGCCCGGATGTCCTGCGCGGCCTGCGTGACGCCTTCGGTCCCCGGCGGCTGATGTTCGGCTCCGACTGGCCGGTGAGCACGCTCGCCGCGGGGTACGGCGCGGTCGTCGACTCGGCCCGGACGCTCACGGCGGGGTTGGACCCGGCCGAGCGGGCCGAGGTGTGGTCCGGCACCGCTCGGCGCGTCTACCGCATGCCAGTCACACACCCGGGGTGACGGGGGCGGGGAGCACCGGCCGCGCCGGTCACTCCTCGTCGAACCGGCTCAGCTGGCGTTCGAGGCTGCGGGTGAGGTGCTCGGCCATCGCCTCCGCGGCCTGCTCGGCCCTGCGGCGCAGGATCGCCCGCACGATGCGTTCGTGTTCGCCGAGGGTCGGATCGTCTGCTTCCTGGATGTTCTGGACGTTGCTGAGACGGAAGATGTGCAGGTGCGTGTGGAGCCGCTCCACCGCGTCCGCGAGCAGCGGCCGGTGTGCGGCTTCCGCGACGGCGTCGTGGAAGCGCTGGTCCAGCGCGGCGAAGTCGCGGTAGGAGGCGTACGGTCCGGTGGGCCCGGGGTGGGCCTGCATGCCCTCCAGGGCGTCGAGCTGGCTCTCCGCGGCGTTGTGCGCCGCCAGGGCCGCGGCACGAGGCTCCAGGAGCAGCCGCATCTCGAACAGCTCTTCCACTCCCTGGCGGGTGAGCAACTCGGTCGCCCGGTACCCGGACAGGGAGCGCTTGACCACGAGACCGTCGGACTCCAGCCGGGCGAGCGCCTCGCGCACCGGGGTCGGCGAGACGTCCAGCTCACGGGCCAGGGCCTCGATGCCGACGCGGGCGCCCGGAGCGATCTCGTGGTCCATGACCTTGGCCTTGATGTCCTCGTAGACACTGTCGGACAGAACCTGACGGACCGGCGGGACGGACGGGTCGTGCGCCGGCATCCGGGTCTCCTACTGGTCGGTGCGCTGAGGGCTGGGGCCACCAGCAGCTTACGACCCGGGGAGCAATTGGGCTCGACATCGCGGTGGCCGTGCTGGACGACGTTTCTTCTCCTGAGCCCTATTGCTTCCCGGGTCGCGAGTTCGA
>NZ_JBHXNW010000089.1:24621-34853 GCF_042717365.1 Streptomyces sp. NPDC058534 | reverse complement strand
CCCGAGGATCGGACCCACCGATGGCGACCGCACACGGCCACGCCGCGCCCGAAAAGCCCGAAACACTCAGGCAACCACAGAATTCTAGAGACGCTTCCTGGAGCACCACCGCACCTGAGTCGGCCGACTTCGCTGTGGCGCGGCTGCACGACTGAGCCCACTGGGAAGAGGCCGGCGAGGGCCCGCTGGGGCAACTGCTTGCTCGGCTCGACACACGCTTCCGCGCTGCCACCCTCCCCGACCCTGAGCTTTCGCTCCGCCCGTGGGTACGCCCGACGACGGAGAGGCCGGAGGAGGAACTCGGCGAGTGGTGGAAGCGCAGGCCGGTACGCGTCCCCTGGGCCGACTGATCACCCGGACCGCACGCGCACGGTGGGCCGGGCCGCGCCTTGAAGGCCGGCCTGTACGCCCGTCTCGCACGCGCTGAGCGGCGTCACCGGTCACCGGGGCGGGACGAGTGGCCGGGATCCGGTGGGTCCGGTCCCCACCTCGGCCCAGACGGTCTTGCGCGGAGGCAGGCCGGGGACGACTCCCCAACGGTCGGCGAGGGCCTCCACGAGCAGCAGGCCGCGGCCGGACTCGGCGTCGGGCGCGGCCTGCTGCGGACACGGCAGCCGGTCACCGCGCGTGTCGGTGACCTCGATGCGGAGCGTGTCGCCGACGACGTACAGCAACAGCCGGAAGTCCCGGCCGGAGACCCGGCCATGGGTGACGGCGTTGGCCGCCAGCTCCCCGACGATGAGCTCCGCCGGGTGCGACGGCAGTCCCCACGTGCGCAGTTGCTCGGTGGCGAGCAGTCGGGCGAGACGGGCGCCGCGAGGCGTGGGGGACAGCTGGAGGCTGAAGTTGCGGACGGGGGTGGCGAGTCGGGGCGCGGGGCCGCGGGATTCCTGATTCACGTAACTCAGCGTGTCGGAACCTGCTTCCGTGGGTGAGTGGCAACGCCTGTACGTACCGTCACTGTCCCGGCCTTTGTCTCGGCTGTCTCGGCTGTCCCGGGCGTTGTACGAGTACGAGTACGCGTACGCGCCGGAGGAGGAGCCGTGGACAAGGGTGTCGACGAGGCGGGCTGGGATGTCGAGCCGGGCGACGAGATCGAGCCGGTGGTGCAGGCGGTGGGACGCCTGCTCAGGGTCTGCCGGGAGTCGGCCGGGGTGAGCGTGTCCGAGCTGGCGGCAGCCCTCGGGTACGGCGAGGACATGATCCGCAAGATGGAACGCGGGGCCCGCATCCCCCGCCCGGAGTACCTGGACCGGGCGGACCGGATCCTGAAGGCGCAGGGGCATCTGAGGGCCTTCATGGAGGACATGAGGAAGGCCCGGTATCCGAAGAAGATCCGGGAGCTGGCAGACCTGGAAGGGCGGGCGGTGGAGATGCTGCTGTACAGCAACCACAACATCCACGGCCTCTTGCAGACCCTGGAGTACGCGCGAGCGATGTACGACATGAGGCAGCCCGCGCTCGCAGAAGATGTCGTGGAGCGGGAAGCCGCAGCACGCATGGCTCGAAAGGCCGTCTTCGATCGGGACCCCACCCCGACGCTCAGCTTCGTCCAGGAACAGGTGACGCTTGAACGCCCCTACGGTGGGAAGATGGTGCTGCGTCGGCAACTCGAACACCTCTTGGAGGTATCGAAGTTGAGGAATGTCACGTTCCAGGTCATGCCGACCGACCGTGAGGAGCACGCCGGGGCGGCGGGCCTGGTTGAGGTGCTGAAGTTCGCCGACGGCACGGCGATCGGACGTTCCGACGGCGCGTTCAACGGCCGCCCGGTCTCGGGCCCCAAAGACCTCCGGATCCTTGAACTGCGCTATGGCATGATCCGGGCGCAGGCCCTCACGCCGAGGGAGTCGCAGGCCTTCATCGAGCAAGCACTGGGGAGACTATGAGCACCGCCGAACTCCACTGGTTCAAGAGCAGCTACAGCAGCAGCAACGAACCCGGCGACTGCCTCGAAGTCGCCCCCACCCCCGCCACGGTCCACGTCCGTGACTCCAAGAGCGCATCCGGTCCGCAGCTCGCGCTCGCGCCGCGGGCGTGGGCGGACTTCGTGACCTACACGTCACGGAGCTGACCCGCCTCGCTGCCCGGCGGAACGTGACGGTGGACCCGTGTGCCGGGGTGGACGTCCCCGGCGGCAGCGCCCGGTAGGTCCCGGCCGGCCGAGACCTACCGGGCGCCGCGCGGTGCGTCAGGCGCCCGATGTCCGGGCGGAGGCCGGCTCGGTGGTGAGCAGTGCGGTGATCTCTTCGGCGAGGTGCGGGCCGAGCTCGCCCCAGCCGTCCTTGTAGCCGTAGACGCCGAGCAGGGAGCGGGCGTCGTAGTCGCCGTTCATGATCTCGACGTCGGTGGCCTTGATGAGTGCCGGGTGGGCGACGCCGACGGCCGCCGAGAGCTTCATCAGCTCCTTGCGCAGGGTGGTCAGGTAGGCGGCGGTCCGGGTGGCCTTCGAGGTCGGGTCGATGCCGCGGGCCAGCCGCTTGTTCTGCGTGGCGATGCCGGTGGGGCACTTGTCGGTGTGGCACTTCTGCGCCTGGATGCAGCCGATCGACAGCATCGCCTCACGGGCCACGTTGATCATGTCGGCACCCAGGGCGAAGGCGACCGCGGCGTTCTCGGGCAGGCCGAGCTTGCCGGAGCCGATGAAGGTCAGCTCGTCGGTCAGTCCCAGCTCGGCGAAGGTGCCGTAGACCCGGGAGAAGCCCATCCGGAAGGGCAGCGACACGGAGTCCGAGAAGGTCAGCGGCGCCGCCCCGGTGCCGCCCTCGCCGCCGTCGATGGTCACGAAGTCGACGCCACGGTCACCACGCGCCATCAGCGTGGCCAGCTCCTGCCAGAAGCCCATCTCGCCCACCGCGCTCTTGATCCCGACCGGCAGACCCGTCTCGGTGGCCAGCAGTTCGACGAAGTCGAGCATCGAGTCGACGTCGCCGAACGCGGTGTGCCGGGACGGGGAGGCGCAGTCCTCGCCGACCGGGATGCCGCGGATCTCGGCGATCTCCGGGGTCACCTTCTCGCCCGGCAGCATCCCGCCAAGACCCGGTTTGGCGCCCTGGGAGAGCTTGATCTCTATCGCCTTGACCGGGGCGCCGGCGACCACGTCCTTCAGCTTGTCGAGGTTGAACCTGCCGTCCTCGTCGCGACAGCCGAAGTACGCCGTACCGAGCTGAAGGATGAGGTCACCGCCGTTGCGGTGGTACGGCGAGATGCCGCCCTCCCCCGTGTTCTGCAGCGTGCCCGCCAGCGCCGCCCCTTCGTTGAGCGCGGTGACCGCCGCGCCGGAGAGCGATCCGAAGCTCATCGCCGAGATGTTCACCACGCTCGCGGGCCGGAACGCCTTGGCGCGCCCGCGCGGACCGCCCAGCACCTTGGCCGAGGGCAGTAGGGCCTGCGGGTCGTGCATGTCGGGCAGCGTGTCGGCGAACGTGCGCTGCTTCAGGTACGCGTGCCCCTGCATGTGCTCGACGTCGTTGTCGGTGCCGAACCCGAAGTAGTTGTTCTCCGCCTTCGACGACGCGTAGATCCAGGTGCGCTGATCACGGCTGAACGGACGCTCCTCGTCGTTGGAGGTCACGATGTACTGCCGCAGCTCCGGGCCTATCGTCTCCAACAGGTACCGCGCGTGCCCGACCACCGGGAAGTTCCGGAGCAGTGCGTGCTTCTTCTGGACGAGGTCGCGGGCCGCCACCGCCGCCAGTGCGGTCGCGGTGGCCAGGACGATGTTCCGGGCGCGCATGAATGCTCCACTTCTCGATGATCGACTCCACCACCGGGCGGGCGGACGTCGCCGTGTCGTGTCGGGATTCGGGCGACGGGCACGGCCGGGCGGGCGTCGGGTCCGTCGGGGAACGCGACAGCCAATATTAGGAGTGCGCATAGGAGTGAGCGCGGACCGGGCAGGTCAGCAGGGCTTGGGGTCCGGGGTTGGAGTCCGGGCCTGGCGCGCGAGTTTGACCCCCGCCGCCCCCGGGGTATTCTCTCCGCCCCGATTGGCCAGCCCCCCGCCCCGTATGGCAGACTAACGGGGTTGCTCGGTCGAGTGCCGATGCTGCGCGCCTCCCGCCGGGAGGACCGGAAGCGAGTCCCACAGTACTCGTCGTCCCACGCATTACACCGAGAGGTGTAGGGGCGGACGTACGGGAATCTTCCGGGAAGTGTCAGCGGGGTACCGGCCAGGCGCCCGGTGGGCCTCTCGCCCCCGGTCCGCGGTTCCGGAAGGGCCCGCACCTCCCAGAGCAGGGATGTCCGGACAAGGGACATCTGTGTCAGCGAGAGTGCGACACGCCCGACCGCGTGGGTCGGAGGTGGGGAGTGGAGACACAAGGATCACCGGGTCCAGAGCGTTACGAGAGACAGGACTACTGAGTAGCCATGGCGGGACAGAAGATCCGCATCCGGCTCAAGGCCTACGACCACGAGGTCATCGACTCTTCGGCAAAGAAGATCGTCGAGACGGTGACTCGCACTGGTGCGTCGGTCGCGGGCCCGGTGCCGCTGCCCACTGAGAAGAACGTGTACTGCGTCATCAAGTCGCCGCACAAGTACAAGGACGCGCGCGAGCACTTCGAGATGCGCACGCACAAGCGTCTGATCGACATCCTCGACCCGACCCCCAAGACCGTTGACTCTCTGATGCGACTCGACCTCCCGGCCGGTGTCGACATCGAGATCAAGCTCTGAGGGCCGGTGATCTGAAGATGAACAAGCAGATCAAGGGCATCCTGGGCGAGAAGCTCGGCATGACGCAGGTGTGGGACGAGAACAACCGCGTTGTTCCGGTCACCGTCGTCAAGGCCGGCCCCAACGTCGTCACCCAGGTCCGCACGAACGACGTCGACGGCTACGAGTCCGTCCAGATCGCGTTCGGCGAGATCGACCCGCGCAAGGTGAACAAGCCCCTCAAGGGTCACTTCTCCAAGGCCGACGTCACCCCCCGCCGCCACCTCGTCGAGATCCGTACGGCCGACGCCGCCGAGTACACGCTCGGTCAGGAAGTCACCGCCGAGGTCTTCGAGTCCGGCGTGAAGGTCGACGTCACCGGCAAGAGCAAGGGCAAGGGCTTCGCCGGTGTCATGAAGCGTCACAACTTCAAGGGCCTCGGCGCCGGACACGGCACCCAGCGCAAGCACCGCTCGCCCGGTTCCATCGGTGGCTGCGCCACCCCGGGCCGCGTGTTCAAGGGCCTCCGCATGGCCGGCCGCATGGGCAACGAGCGGGTCACCACCCAGAACCTGACCGTCCACGCCGTTGACGCGGAGAAGGGTCTGCTGCTCATCAAGGGCGCGGTTCCCGGTCCGAACGGCGGCCTCGTCCTGGTCCGCACCGCGGCCAAGGGGGCCTGAGGTACCGATGAGCACTGTTGACATCCTTTCGCCTGCCGGCGAGAAGACCGGAAGCGTCGAGCTCCCCGCGGAGATCTTCGGCGTGGAGAAGATCAGCATCCCGCTGATCCACCAGGTCGTCGTCGCGCAGAACGCCGCTGCCCGCCAGGGCACGCACAAGACCAAGCGTCGCGGCGAGGTCCGTGGTGGCGGCAAGAAGCCGTACCGCCAGAAGGGCACCGGCCGCGCCCGCCAGGGTTCGACCCGTGCGCCGCAGTTCGCCGGCGGTGGCGTCGTCCACGGCCCGCAGCCGCGTGACTACTCGCAGCGGACCCCGAAGAAGATGAAGGCCGCGGCCCTGCGCCACGCCCTCACCGACCGGGCCCGCCACGACCGCATCCACGTCGTCACCGGCGTCATCGAGGGCGACAACCCGTCCACGAAGGCCGCCCGGTCGCTGTTCGGCAAGATCTCGGAGCGCAAGAACCTGCTCCTGGTCGTCGACCGCGCCGACGAGGCCGCGTGGCTGTCCGCCCGCAACCTGCCCCAGATCCACATCCTGGAGCCGGGCCAGCTGAACACGTACGACGTTCTCGTCTCGGACGACGTGGTCTTCACCCAGGCCGCTTTCGAGTCCTTCGTGTCTGGCCCCAACAAGGCCGCTGACACCGAAGGGAGCGAAGCCTGATGGCTACGCGTCACCCGAGCATCGCCCCCAAGGCGGCCAAGGCCGCCAAGGCCGCGCGCGTCGCCAAGGCGCGTCGCCACGAGGCCGAGGGCAAGAACACCGTCGTCACGCCGGTCAGCAAGTCGTTCACGGACCCCCGTGACGTGCTGCTGAAGCCGGTCGTCTCCGAGAAGAGCTACGCGCTCCTCGACGAGAACAAGTACACGTTCGTCGTCGCCCCGGGTTCCAACAAGACCCAGATCAAGGAAGCCGTCCAGGCGGTCTTCTCGGTCAAGGTCACCGGGGTCAACACGATCAACCGCCAGGGCAAGCGCAAGCGGACCCGCACCGGCTTCGGCAAGCGTGCCGACAGCAAGCGCGCGATCGTGACCCTTGCCGAGGGCGACCGTATCGACATCTTCGGCGGTCCGACCTCCTAACGGGGGTCCGGATCGTCCGGAATCGGACGAGGACTGAGAAATGGGAATCCGCAAGTACAAGCCGACTACGCCGGGCCGTCGTGGCTCCAGCGTCGCCGACTTCGTCGAGGTCACGCGGTCCACGCCGGAGAAGTCGCTGGTCCGCCCGCTGCACAGCAAGGGCGGCCGTAACAACGCCGGTCGTGTGACCGTTCGCCACCAGGGTGGCGGACACAAGCGCGCCTACCGTGTCATCGACTTCCGTCGGCACGACAAGGACGGCGTGCCGGCGAAGGTCGCGCACATCGAGTACGACCCCAACCGCACCGCGCGCATCGCGCTGCTGCACTACGCCGACGGCGAGAAGCGCTACATCCTCGCCCCGCGCAACCTGCAGCAGGGTGACCGCGTCGAGAACGGTCCCGGGGCCGACATCAAGCCGGGCAGCAACCTGGCGCTCCGCAACATCCCGGTCGGTACCACGATCCACGCGATCGAGCTCCGTCCCGGTGGCGGTGCCAAGTTCGCCCGCTCCGCCGGTGCCTCCGTGCAGCTGCTCGCGAAGGAGGGCTCGATGGCCCACCTGCGCATGCCGTCCGGAGAGATCCGCCTGGTCGACCAGCGCTGCCGCGCCACGATCGGCGAGGTCGGCAACGCCGAGCAGTCCAACATCAACTGGGGCAAGGCGGGCCGCAAGCGGTGGCTGGGCGTTCGCCCGACCGTCCGTGGTGTGGTCATGAACCCGGTGGACCACCCGCACGGTGGTGGTGAGGGCCGGACCTCCGGTGGCCGTCACCCCGTGTCCCCCTGGGGCAAGAAGGAAGGCCGTACTCGTTCGCCCAAGAAGGCGTCGAACAAGTACATCGTCCGCCGCCGCAAGACGAACAAGAAGCGCTAAGGACGGGTTGAGATGCCTCGTAGCTTGAAGAAGGGACCCTTCGTCGACGACCACCTGATCAAGAAGGTGGACACGCAGAACGAAGCAGGTTCCAAGAACGTCATCAAGACCTGGTCCCGTCGCTCGATGATCGTCCCGGCGATGCTCGGCCACACGATCGCGGTGCACAACGGCAAGACCCACATCCCGGTGTTTGTCACCGAGTCCATGGTCGGCCACAAGCTCGGCGAGTTCTCGCCGACGCGCACCTTCCGGGGTCACGTCAAGGACGACCGGAAGTCGAAGCGCCGCTAGTCAGCGGGGTGTGAATGATCATGACAAACACTGAAGGGACAACCATGGAAGCCAGGGCCCAGGCGCGGTACATCCGCGTCACGCCCATGAAGGCCCGCCGAGTGGTGGACCTCATCCGTGGCATGGACGCCACGGAGGCTCAGGCGGTCCTGCGTTTCGCCCCGCAGGCCGCGAGCGTGCCGGTCGGCAAGGTGCTGGACAGCGCCATCGCCAACGCCGCGCACAACTACGACCACACCGACGCCGACAGCCTCGTCATTTCCGAGGCGTACGTCGACGAGGGTCCGACCCTGAAGCGGTTCCGGCCGCGCGCCCAGGGCCGTGCCTACCGGATCCGCAAGCGGACCAGCCACATCACCGTGGTCGTCAGCAGCAAGGAAGGAACCCGGTAATGGGCCAGAAGGTAAACCCGCACGGGTTCCGGCTCGGCATCACCACCGACTTCAAGTCGCGTTGGTACGCCGACAAGCTGTACAAGGACTACGTCAAGGAAGACGTCGCGATCCGTCGCATGATGTCGAAGGGCATGGAGCGCGCCGGCATCTCGAAGGTGGAGATCGAGCGCACCCGTGACCGCGTGCGGGTGGACATCCACACCGCGCGTCCCGGCATCGTCATCGGCCGCCGCGGCGCCGAGGCCGACCGTATCCGCGGCGAGCTGGAGAAGCTGACCGGCAAGCAGGTCCAGCTGAACATCCTCGAGGTCAAGAACCCGGAGACGGACGCTCAGCTGGTGGCCCAGGCCGTCGCCGAGCAGCTGTCCTCCCGCGTCTCCTTCCGTCGCGCCATGCGCAAGAGCATGCAGGGCACGATGAAGGCCGGCGCCAAGGGCATCAAGATCCAGTGCGGTGGCCGCCTCGGTGGCGCCGAGATGTCCCGCTCGGAGTTCTACCGCGAGGGCCGTGTGCCCCTGCACACGCTCCGCGCGAACGTGGACTACGGCTTCTTCGAGGCCAAGACGACCTTCGGCCGCATCGGTGTGAAGGTCTGGATCTACAAGGGCGACGTCAAGAACATCGCCGAGGTCCGCGCCGAGAACGCCGCCGCCCGTGCCGGCAACCGCCCGGCCCGTGGTGGCGCCGACCGCCCGGCCCGTGGTGGCCGCGGTGGCGAGCGTCGTGGGCGCAAGCCGCAGCAGCAGGGGGCCCAGGCCCAGCAGCCCGCCGAGGCCCCCAAGGCCGACGCGCCCGCCGCTGCCGCTCCGGCCGAGGCCTCGTCCTCTTCTACTGGCGGAACGGAGGCCTGACCGAAATGCTGATCCCCCGTAGGGTCAAGCACCGCAAGCAGCACCACCCGAAGCGCCGTGGTCAGGCCAAGGGCGGTACGCAGGTTGCGTTCGGCGAGTACGGCATCCAGGCCCTCACGCCCGCGTACGTGACCAACCGCCAGATCGAGGCGGCCCGTATCGCGATGACCCGCCACATCAAGCGTGGCGGCAAGGTCTGGATCAACATCTACCCGGACCGCCCGCTCACGAAGAAGCCGGCCGAGACCCGCATGGGTTCCGGTAAGGGTTCGCCGGAGTGGTGGATCGCGAACGTGCACCCGGGCCGGGTCATGTTCGAGCTGTCCTACCCCAACGAGAAGATCGCCCGTGAGGCGCTGACCCGTGCGGCCCACAAGCTGCCGATGAAGTGCCGGATCGTCAAGCGCGAGGCAGGTGAAGCGTGATGTCGGCCGGTACCAAGGCGTCCGAGCTGCGCGAGTTGAACAACGAGGAGCTTCTGGCGAAGCTCCGCGAGGCCAAGGAAGAGCTGTTCAACCTCCGCTTCCAGGCGGCGACGGGTCAGCTCGAGAACCACGGTCGGCTCAAGGCCGTCCGTAAGGACATCGCGCGGATCTACACCCTGATGCGTGAGCGCGAGCTGGGCATCGAGACGGTGGAGAGCGCCTGATGAGCGAGAGCAACGTGACTGAAGAGACGAAGGCCGCCCGCGGCTTCCGCAAGACCCGTCAGGGTCTGGTCGTCAGCGACAAGATGGACAAGACCGTCGTCGTCGCCGTCGAGGACCGCGTGACCCACGCGCTGTACGGCAAGGTCATCCGCCGTACCAACAAGCTCAAGGCTCACGACGAGCAGAACGCCGCGGGTGTCGGCGACCGCGTCCTCCTCATGGAGACCCGGCCGCTGTCCGCGACGAAGCGCTGGCGCGTCGTCGAGGTCCTCGAGAAGGCCAAGTAATTTCCTGCGGGGCATCCCTCGCAGGTCAGTTCCGCCAGGCTCCGGGGTCCGTTCACCCGCAAGGTGAGCGGCCCCCGGGGAACCGGCAGACAATCAGGAGATAGACGTGATCCAGCAGGAGTCGCGACTGCGCGTCGCCGACAACACTGGTGCGAAGGAAATCCTTTGCATCCGTGTACTCGGTGGCTCCGGTCGCCGCTACGCGGGCGTCGGTGACGTCATCGTCGCCACCGTCAAGGACGCGATCCCCGGCGGCAACGTGAAGAAGGGTGACGTCATCAAGGCGGTCATCGTTCGCACCGTCAAGGAGCGCCGCCGCCCGGACGGCTCGTACATCCGCTTCGACGAGAACGCCGCCGTCGTTCTGAAGAACGACGGCGACCCACGCGGCCCCCCTATCTTAGTCCCGGTAGTCAGTGAGCTGAGCGATAATAAGTTAATTAAGAGAAAC
>NZ_JBHXNW010000089.1:17152-24611 GCF_042717365.1 Streptomyces sp. NPDC058534 | reverse complement strand
CACCGTGGACGCGGCCACCTCGGCGTCCGTCGGCGTCGGCAGCGTCCTCCGCCTCCACCCCCAACCCCCCCACAAAAACCCCCCCCCCCCCCCGACCCTCGCGGCACCCGTATCTTCGGCCCGGTCGGCCGTGAGCTGCGCGAGAAGAAGTTCATGAAGATCATCTCCCTCGCGCCGGAGGTGCTGTGAGCATGAAGATCAAGAAGGGCGACCTGGTCCAGGTCATCACCGGTAAGGACAAGGGCAAGCAGGGCAAGGTCATCGCGGCCTTCCCCCGCGAGGACCGTGTCCTGGTCGAGGGTGTCAACCGGGTCAAGAAGCACACCAAGGCCGGGCCGACCGCTCGCGGTTCGCAGGCCGGCGGCATCGTGACCACCGAGGCCCCGATCCACATCTCCAACGTCCAGCTGGTCGTGGAGAAGGACGGCAACAAGGTCGTCACGCGCGTCGGTTACCGCTTCGACGACGAGGGCAACAAGATCCGCGTTGCCAAGCGGACGGGTGAGGACATCTGATGACGACCACCACCAATCCGCGTCTGAAGACGAAGTACCGCGAGGAGATCTCGGGCAAGCTGCGTGAGGAGTTCTCCTACGAGAACGTCATGCAGGTTCCCGGCCTCGTCAAGATCGTGGTCAACATGGGTGTGGGCGACGCCGCCCGCGACTCCAAGCTGATCGAGGGCGCCATCAAGGACCTCACCACGATCACCGGTCAGAAGCCGGCCGTCACCAAGGCCCGCAAGTCCATCGCGCAGTTCAAGCTGCGTGAGGGCCAGCCGATCGGTGCCCACGTCACGCTCCGTGGCGACCGCATGTGGGAGTTCCTGGACCGCACCCTGTCGCTCGCGCTGCCGCGCATCCGCGACTTCCGTGGTCTGTCCCCCAAGCAGTTCGACGGCCGTGGCAACTACACCTTCGGTCTCACGGAGCAGGTCATGTTCCACGAGATCGACCAGGACAAGATCGACCGCACCCGGGGTATGGACATCACCGTGGTGACCACGGCGACCAACGACGCTGAGGGCCGCGCGCTCCTTCGTCACCTCGGCTTCCCCTTCAAGGAGGCGTGAGCGAGATGGCGAAGAAGGCTCTGATTGCCAAGGCTGCTCGTAAGCCCAAGTTCGGTGTGCGTGGCTACACCCGCTGCCAGCGCTGCGGCCGCCCGCACTCCGTGTACCGCAAGTTCGGCCTGTGCCGCGTGTGCCTTCGTGAGATGGCTCACCGTGGCGAGCTGCCGGGCGTGACCAAGAGCTCTTGGTAATCCGGTAATTCCGGGTTATTCAGACTCTCGGTAAGCATCTGGGTCGGCAGAGGCCCAGCCTCCCATGCCTTAGGCTTGTGGGGTTGGGCGTCTGCCACGCCCTAAACGCCCGCAGGCAGTGCCTGCACATATTGCTTACTACGCCGTAGGTCCACCGCGCCGCACCCGTCCCGTCTCGGATCGGGGAGAGGGATGGCGCACCAGGAAACCCCGGCGAGAGAGGCCGAAGGCCAATTCATGACCATGACTGATCCGATCGCAGACATGCTTACGCGTCTGCGGAACGCGAACTCGGCGTACCACGACTCCGTGTCGATGCCGGCGTCCAAGATCAAGTCTCACATCGCGGAGATCCTCCAGCAGGAGGGCTTCATCACGGGCTGGAAGACCGAGGACGCCGAGGTCGGCAAGAACCTCGTCCTCGAGCTGAAGTTCGGCCCGAACCGTGAGCGCTCCATCGCGGGCATCAAGCGGATCTCCAAGCCCGGTCTCCGGGTGTACGCGAAGTCCACCAACCTGCCGAAGGTGCTGGGCGGCCTCGGCGTGGCGATCATCTCCACGTCGCACGGGCTCCTCACTGGACAGCAGGCCGGCAAGAAGGGCGTAGGCGGAGAAGTTCTCGCCTACGTCTGGTAGCGGAAGGGAACGGAGGAAACAGCTATGTCGCGCATCGGCAAGCTCCCCATCGCGGTTCCCGCCGGCGTGGACGTCACCATCGACGGCCGCACGGTCTCGGTCAAGGGCCCGAAGGGTTCGCTGACTCACACCGTCGTGGCACCGATCGACATCGCCAAGGGTGAGGACGGCGTGCTGAGCGTCACCCGCCCCAACGAAGAGCGTCAGAGCAAGGCCCTGCACGGCCTGTCCCGCACGCTGGTGGCGAACATGATCACCGGCGTGACCCAGGGTTACGTGAAGAAGCTCGAGATCAGCGGTGTCGGTTACCGCGTGCTCGCCAAGGGTTCGAACCTGGAGTTCTCCCTCGGCTACAGCCATCCGATCCTCGTCGAGGCCCCCGAGGGCATCACCTTCAAGGTGGAGAACCCGACCCACTTCTCGGTCGAGGGCATCGACAAGCAGAAGGTCGGCGAGGTTGCGGCCAACATCCGCAAGCTGCGCAAGCCCGACCCGTACAAGGCCAAGGGCGTCAAGTACGAGGGCGAAGTCATCCGCCGCAAGGTCGGAAAGGCGGGTAAGTAAGCCATGGCATACGGACAGAAGATCCTCAAGGGCGACGCCTACAAGCGCGCCGCGATCAAGCGCCGTCACATCCGGATTCGCAAGAATCTCTCGGGTACGGCGGAGCGTCCCCGTCTGGTCGTTACCCGCTCGAACCGCCACATCGTGGCCCAGGTGATCGACGACCTCAAGGGTCACACCCTTGCGTCGGCGTCCACCTTGGACACCTCGATCCGTGGTGGCGAGGCGGACAAGTCCGCGCAGGCCAAGCAGGTCGGCGCCCTGGTTGCCGAGCGCGCCAAGGCCGCGGGTGTCGAGGCCGTGGTCTTCGACCGCGGTGGCAACCAGTACGCCGGGCGCATCGCCGCCCTGGCGGACGCCGCCCGCGAAGCCGGACTGAAGTTCTGAGCCGCCCGTCGCGGCAGCGACTGATGTCGCTGCGCAGCGCCGGAAACAGAGAGAGGTAATTCCAATGGCTGGACCCCAGCGCCGCGGTGGCGGTGCCGGTGGCGGCGAGCGGCGGGACCGGAAGGGCCGTGACGGCGGCGCAGCTGCCGCCGAGAAGACCGCTTACGTTGAGCGCGTTGTCGCGATCAACCGCGTCGCCAAGGTTGTGAAGGGTGGTCGTCGCTTCAGCTTCACCGCGCTGGTCGTGGTGGGCGACGGTGACGGCACCGTGGGTGTCGGATACGGCAAGGCCAAGGAGGTGCCGGCCGCCATCGCCAAGGGTGTTGAGGAGGCCAAGAAGCACTTCTTCAAGGTCCCCCGCATCCAGGGCACCATCCCGCACCCCATCCAGGGTGAGAAGGCTGCCGGCGTCGTGCTGCTCAAGCCCGCGTCCCCGGGTACCGGTGTTATCGCCGGTGGTCCGGTGCGTGCCGTGCTCGAGTGCGCCGGTATCCACGACATCCTGTCGAAGTCGCTCGGCTCCGACAATCAGATCAACATCGTGCACGCGACCGTGGCGGCCCTGAAGGGCCTGCAGCGTCCCGAGGAGGTCGCGGCCCGCCGTGGTCTGCCGCTCGAGGACGTCGCCCCCGCGGCTCTTCTCCGTGCGCGTGCCGGGGCGGGTGCGTAATCATGGCGCAGCTCAAGGTTACGCAGGTCAAGTCCTACATCGGCAGCAAGCAGAACCACCGTGACACCCTGCGTTCCCTTGGTCTCAAGGGGATCAACACGCAGGTCGTCAAGGAGGACCGCCCCGAGTTCCGCGGCATGGTGCACACCGTCCGCCACCTCGTGACGGTCGAGGAGGTCGACTGATCATGGCGGAGCAGAACCCGCTCAAGATCCACAACCTCCGTCCCGCCCCGGGCGCCAAGACCGCCAAGACCCGTGTGGGTCGTGGCGAGGCGTCGAAGGGTAAGACGGCTGGTCGTGGTACCAAGGGCACGAAGGCCCGTTACCAGGTTCCGGAGCGCTTCGAGGGTGGCCAGATGCCCCTCCACATGCGTCTCCCGAAGCTGAAGGGCTTCAAGAACCCGTTCAAGACCGAGTTCCAGGTCGTGAACCTCGACAAGCTGGCCGCGCTCTACCCCGAGGGTGGCGAAGTCACCGTCGAGGGTCTGGTGGCCAAGGGTGCCGTTCGCAAGAACAGCCTCGTCAAGGTCCTCGGCCAGGGCGAGATCTCCGTGGCGCTGCAGGTGACGGTCGACGCCGTCTCCGGCTCCGCCAAGGAGAAGATCACCGCCGCCGGCGGCACCGTCACCGAGCTCGTCTGAACCTTTTCAGGCGTCTCGATGACTTGAGCGATCCCAGCCGGGGATGCCCCACAAAAGGGGTATCCCCGGTTGGTCGTTCCAAGGGCAGTGTCCCGCCGGTAAGGTGGCCTGCGCTGCCCTCTTTCACGGGTGCGTCACATGGGGCACCCTGGGCGGCAGTTGACCGTTACTTACTTTGTCGTCAGTCGAATCCTCAAGACCGTCACCCTTGACGCAGTAGCGCGGGGGTCGCAGGAGGCACCGTGCTCACCGCGTTCGCCCGGGCGTTCAAGACGCCCGACCTGCGCAAGAAGCTGCTCTTCACGCTCGGCATCATCGTGGTCTACCGGCTCGGTACCCACATCCCCATTCCAGGTGTCGACTACAAGAACGTCCAGGAGTGCGTGGACCAGGCGTCCGGCAACCAGGGCATCTTCGGCCTGGTCAACATGTTCAGCGGTGGCGCCCTGCTGCAGATCACGGTCTTCGCGCTCGGCATCATGCCGTACATCACGGCGAGCATCATTCTGCAGCTGCTGACCGTGGTGATCCCGCGCCTGGAAGCCCTCAAGAAGGAGGGCCAGGCGGGCACGGCGAAGATCACGCAGTACACCCGCTACCTGACCGTCGCGCTCGCCATCCTGCAGGGCACCGGCCTGGTGGCCACCGCCCGCAGCGGCGCCCTCTTCTCCGGCTGCACCGTCGCCGGTCAGATCGTGCCGGACCAGGCGATCTTCACCACCGTCGTCATGGTGATCACCATGACCGCCGGTACGGCCGTCGTCATGTGGCTCGGTGAGCTGATCACCGACCGCGGCATCGGCAACGGCATGTCGATCCTGATGTTCATCTCGATCGCCGCGACCTTCCCGTCCGCCCTGTGGGCCATCAAGAAGCAGGGTGACCTCGCGGGCGGCTGGATCGAGTTCGGCACCGTCGTCGCCGTCGGCCTGGTCATGATCGGCCTCGTGGTCTTCGTGGAGCAGGCCCAGCGCCGCATCCCGGTGCAGTACGCGAAGCGCATGATCGGCCGTCGTTCCTACGGCGGTACGTCGACGTACATCCCGCTCAAGGTGAACCAGGCGGGCATCATCCCCGTCATCTTCGCCTCGTCGCTGCTCTACATCCCGGCACTGATCGTGCAGTTCTCCGGCTCCACGGCCGGCTGGGCCACCTGGATCCAGAAGAACCTCGCCGACCCGGCCGCGACGCCGCACATCGTCCTGTACTTCCTCCTGATCGTGTTCTTCGCCTTCTTCTACGTGGCCATCACGTTCAACCCCGAGGAAGTCGCGGACAACATGAAGAAGTATGGTGGCTTCATCCCGGGCATCCGGGCTGGCCGACCGACCGCTGAGTATCTGAGCTACGTACTCAACCGGATCACCTGGCCGGGTTCGCTGTACTTGGGCCTGATCGCTCTCGTCCCGACAATGGCGTTGGCTGGTTTCGGGGCAAGCCAGAACTTCCCGTTCGGTGGTACCAGCATCCTGATCATCGTGGGTGTCGGTCTCGAGACGGTGAAGCAGATCGAGAGCCAGCTCCAGCAGCGCAATTACGAAGGGTTCCTCCGCTGATGCGAATCGTCCTCGTCGGGCCTCCTGGCGCCGGAAAGGGTACGCAGGCAACCCGCCTTGCCGAGACGCTGCACATCCCGCACATCTCCACGGGCGACCTGTTCCGCGCGAACATCAGCCGGCAGACCGACCTGGGCAAGCTCGCCAAGTCGTACATGGACGCCGGCAACCTCGTGCCGGACGAGGTCACCATCGCCATGGCGAAGGACCGCATGGAGCAGCCGGACGCCGAGGGCGGCTTCCTGCTGGACGGCTTCCCGCGCAACGTCTCTCAGGCCGAGGCGCTGGACGAGCTGCTCGAGACCGAGGACATGAAGCTTGACGCGGTGCTCGACCTGGAGGCCCCCGAGGCCGAGGTCGTGAAGCGGATCGCCGGCCGGCGGGTCTGCCGGAACAACTCGGCGCACGTCTTCCACGTGACGTACACGCCGCCGAAGAAGGAAGGCGTCTGCGACGTCTGCGGCGGCGAGCTGTACCAGCGGGACGACGACTCCGAGGAGACGGTCCGCAAGCGGCTGGAGGTCTACCACACGCAGACCGAGCCGATCATCGACTACTACAAGGCGCAGGGCCTGGTCGCCACCATCGCGGCGACGGGACCCGTGGACGAGGTCACGGGCCGTGCGCTGGGGGCGCTCAAGCGCGACCAGTAGTTCTCAGCCCCGGCTGCAGCCGCGGTCCCCAGCCCTGGGGGTCGCGGCTGAGCTGTGAGGTGGGGTGGGGCGGTCCACCCCCCCCCGTATCGTTGGAAGCGTCCCCTCCCCTCCGGTCCAGAAAGGCCGCAGTCCCCATGGTGCAGATCAAGAGCCCCGAGCAGATCGCCAAGATGCGTGAGGCGGGGCTGGTCGTCGCCGCCATCCACGCGGCCACCCGCGAGGCCGCCGTGCCCGGCGCCACGACCAAGGACCTGGACCAGGTCGCCCGCAAGGTGCTCGCGGAGCACGACGCCAAGCCGAACTTCCTCGGCTACGGCGGCTTCCCGGCGACCATCTGCACGTCCGTGAACGAGGTCGTCGTCCACGGCATCCCGACCGACGACGTGGTCCTGAAGGACGGCGACGTCATCTCCATCGACTGCGGCGCGATCATCGACGGCTGGCACGGCGACGCGGCCTACACGGCCTTCGTCGGCTCCGGCCACTCCCCGGAGCTGGTCGAGCTGTCCCGGGTGACCGAGGAGTCGATGTGGGCGGGCATCGCGGCCATGAAGCAGGGCAACCGCCTCGTGGACGTCTCCCGGGCCATCGAGACGTACATCCGCCGGCAGCCGAAGCCCGGCGGCGGCAAGTACGGGATCATCGAGGACTACGGCGGCCACGGCATCGGCACCGAGATGCACATGGACCCGCACCTGTTGAACTACGTCGAGCGCAAGCGCGGCAAGGGCCCGAAGCTCGTCCCCGGCTTCTGCCTCGCCATCGAGCCGATGATCTCCCTCGGCACCCCCCGCACCGAGGTCCTGTCGGACGACTGGACGGTCATCACGACGGACGGCACGTGGTCCTCCCACTGGGAGCACTCGGTCGCCCTGACCGACCAGGGACCCCTGGTCCTGACGTCCCCCGACGGGGGCATGGCAAAGCTGGCGGAGCTGGGCATCACGGCGGCGCCGGACCCGCTGGCGTGACCTCGGCCCTGGCCACGTCCGCCGGTCGGAGGCCGGCGCAGCCGCTCGAAGCTTGTGAGGCGCCCCTGGCGCCGAGCCCGCGAGGGGGGCGTGGAGGACGGGGTCGGGGGCAT
>NZ_JBHXNW010000089.1:0-17052 GCF_042717365.1 Streptomyces sp. NPDC058534 | reverse complement strand
CTTGTGAGGCGCCCCTGGCGCCGAGCCCGCGAGGGGGGCGTGGAGGACGGGGTCGGGGGCATGGCAAAGCTGGCGGAGCTGGGCATCACGGCGGCGCCGGGCCCGCTGGCGTGAGGGGTCGGTGCCGAGGGTGGGGCTCTTGCATAACGATCTCGCATCCGGGGCAGACTTCCCCGTTTCGCCTTTCCGGGGCTGCTGACGTAGACTGACTCGTCGGCTCTCGTGCACTCGCATGTCTGCATGCGCTCGTACGGTGCGTAGGAGTCGATCAAGGTAGTCGATTCGAAGGGCGAAGCGTGGCCAAGAAGCAAGGTGCCATCGAGATCGAGGGCACTGTCGTTGAGTCTCTTCCGAACGCCATGTTCAAGGTCGAGCTCCAGAACGGCCACCAGGTCCTGGCACACATCAGCGGCAAGATGCGCATGCACTACATCCGCATCCTCCCTGACGACCGGGTCGTGGTGGAGTTGTCTCCGTACGACCTGACGCGTGGCCGGATCGTCTACCGGTATAAGTGAGCTTGGGCGGGTTGCGGACCCGCCCCGGCGGCCGGGAGGGTCGTCGTCGGACAGGCTCGCCCTGTCAAACTTCCCGGAGCGATCCAGGGGAGAGTCTTCCTGACCCGTCAGGAAGAGAACTCCAACGGTACAAGTAGATCTTTTTTCCCTGCCCCGGCTCCGTATGGCGCGGGGGCACTGAGCCCGGAGAACTTCACTCAATGAAGGTCAAGCCGAGCGTCAAGAAGATCTGCGACAAGTGCAGGGTGATCCGCCGTCACGGTCGGGTCATGGTCATCTGCGACAACCCGCGCCACAAGCAGCGCCAGGGCTGACGCACGACCGTCCCTCCGCGATTCGCAGGACTTCGCGCGACGCGAGCTGAACATGTTCATACGCAGGACCCGGACGCCCAGGCGTCCGACACCCCCGGTTCGGAGGCCGGGGACCCGAGCCGTACCAACTCTTCGAGACATCGAGAGGCCGGCGGCCGGGATCCGGTTCTGTGGAAGACCTCCGACAATCAACTGGAGCCATTGAATGGCACGCGTTTCCGGTGTTGACATCCCGCGCGAAAAGCGCGTCGAGATCGCCCTCACCTACGTGTTCGGCATTGGCCGGACCCTCTCGCAGCAGACGCTCGCCGCGACCGGCGTGGACGCGAACACCCGTGTTCGTGACCTCTCCGAGGAGCAGCTCGTCGCGATCCGCGAGTACGTCGACAACAACATCAAGACCGAGGGTGACCTTCGCCGCGAGGTCCAGGCCGACATCCGCCGCAAGGTCGAGATCGGTACCTACCAGGGTCTGCGTCACCGCCGTGGCCTGCCCGTCCGCGGTCAGCGCACCAGCACCAACGCCCGCACCCGCAAGGGCCCGCGTCGCGCCATCGCCGGCAAGAAGAAGCCGGGCAAGAAGTAGTCCGCAGCGGACTTCGCCGTCCAGCGGTCTTCGCTGTAGGACCGACCACCTCCCGTAGGAGAACGACATGCCCCCCAAGGGACGTCAGGGCGCGACCAAGAAGGTGCGCCGCAAGGAAAAGAAGAACGTCGCTCACGGCCACGCGCACATCAAGAGCACGTTCAACAACACGATCGTGTCCATCACGGACCCGACCGGCAACGTGATCTCCTGGGCCTCCGCCGGCCACGTCGGCTTCAAGGGCTCCCGGAAGTCCACGCCGTTCGCCGCGCAGATGGCCGCCGAGTCGGCTGCCCGCCGCGCCCAGGAGCACGGCATGCGCAAGGTCGACGTGTTCGTCAAGGGCCCGGGTTCCGGTCGTGAGACCGCCATCCGCTCCCTGCAGGCGACCGGCCTCGAGGTCGGCTCGATCCAGGACGTCACGCCCACCCCGCACAACGGCTGCCGTCCGCCGAAGCGCCGTCGCGTCTGAGGCACCGGTCGCGTCGGCTCGGCTTCCGGCTGGGGGCGTGGGGGTTATCCCCCACATGTCGCAGCACGGCTGCCGTCCGCCGAAGCGCCGTCGCGTCTGATCACGTTCCGCCGCGACACCGCTTCATCGCTTCACCCGCTTCACCAGGGTTTCCGGGCGGTACGGCTCCTTCGGGTCGTATCGCCCGTACCCTTGCAGTACTGGTCGGGCGTCAAATAGCGGGCGCCCCTGACTGAAGGATCACCACATGCTGATCGCTCAGCGTCCCTCGTTGACCGAAGAGGTCGTCGACGAGTTCCGCTCCCGGTTCGTCATCGAGCCGCTGGAGCCGGGCTTCGGCTACACCCTCGGCAACTCCCTGCGTCGTACGCTCCTCTCCTCGATCCCCGGTGCGGCTGTCACCAGCATCCGGATCGACGGTGTCCTGCACGAGTTCACCACCGTGCCGGGCGTCAAGGAGGACGTCACCGACCTGATCCTCAACATCAAGCAGCTGGTCGTCTCCTCGGAGCACGACGAGCCCGTCGTGATGTACCTGCGCAAGCAGGGTCCGGGTCTGGTCACCGCCGCCGACATCGCGCCCCCGGCCGGTGTCGAGGTGCACAACCCCGACCTCGTCCTCGCCACGCTCAACGGCAAGGGCAAGCTGGAGATGGAGCTGACCGTCGAGCGCGGTCGCGGCTACGTCTCCGCCGTGCAGAACAAGCAGGTGGGCCAGGAGATCGGCCGTATCCCGGTCGACTCGATCTACTCGCCGGTTCTCAAGGTCACGTACAAGGTCGAGGCCACGCGTGTCGAGCAGCGCACCGACTTCGACAAGCTGATCGTCGACGTCGAGACCAAGCAGGCCATGCGTCCGCGTGACGCCATGGCATCGGCCGGTAAGACCCTGGTCGAGCTGTTCGGTCTCGCCCGCGAGCTGAACATCGACGCCGAGGGCATCGACATGGGTCCGTCGCCGACGGACGCCGCGCTCGCCGCGGATCTGGCGCTGCCGATCGAGGAGCTGGAGCTCACCGTTCGGTCGTACAACTGCCTCAAGCGTGAGGGCATCCACTCCGTGGGTGAGCTCGTCGCCCGCTCGGAGGCCGACCTCCTGGACATCCGTAACTTCGGTGCGAAGTCCATTGACGAGGTCAAGGCGAAGCTGGCCGGCATGGGCCTCGCGCTCAAGGACAGCCCGCCCGGATTCGACCCGACCGCCGCCGCGGACGCGTTCGGTGCCGATGACGATGCTGACGCCGGTTTCGTGGAGACCGAGCAGTACTGAGTCGGCTGCCGGTCCGTCGTGGCTGGTCGCGCAGTGCCCCTTTGGGGCGCGGATCCTCCGGGGCGCTTGAAAAGGCGCCCCGGATCTCCGACGGGCGGCCGCCCGCTCGGATACTGACCTCGGTACCTGATACGGCCGGGGCAGACACCTAGGAGAGACACCATGCCGAAGCCCACCAAGGGTGCCCGTCTGGGCGGCAGCGCCGCGCACGAGAAGCTGCTCCTCGCGAACCTCGCGAAGTCGCTGTTCGAGCACGGTCGCATCACCACCACCGAGGCGAAGGCGCGCAGGCTGCGTCCGTACGCCGAGCGTCTGGTCACCAAGGCGAAGAAGGGCGACCTTCACAACCGCCGTCAGGTGCTCCAGGTGATCACGGACAAGAGCGTCGTCCACACGCTCTTCACCGAGATCGGCCCGCGCTACGAGAACCGTCCCGGTGGTTACACGCGCATCACCAAGATCGGTAACCGCCGTGGCGACAACGCGCCCATGGCTGTCATCGAGCTGGTCGAGGCGCTGACCGTGGCGCAGGAGGCGACCGGCGAGGCCGAGGCCGCGACCAAGCGTGCCGCCAAGGACGCGGAGGGCGCCGAGGCTGCTGAGGCGAAGGTCGACACGACCAAGGCCGACGAGGCTCCTGCCGAGGAGTCCAAGGACGCCTAAGCGTCTGCCAGGGGCTGTGTGATTGCGGCTGCGGCTTCGTCGTGGTTTGTCGCGCCCACGCGGCGGAGCCGCATATCGAGCACAGCCCCGCGCCCCTTTCGGCGTTGGCGGGCCCGTTCCTTTCCAGGGGCGGGCCCGCTTTCGTGTACCTGGGAGGATTCAGGAGTGAGTGACGAAGTTGAGGCCGGGTTCGTGCGCGTGCGGCTGGATCTTTCCTACGACGGGGCCGAGTTCTCCGGCTGGGCCAAGCAGGCCGGTGGGCGGCGGACCGTGCAGGGGGAGATCGAGGACGCGCTGCGGACCGTCACGCGGTCGCCCAAGACGTACGAGCTGACCGTGGCGGGCCGCACCGACGCCGGGGTGCACGCCCGGGGGCAGGTCGCCCATGTCGACCTGGAGCGCGAGGTGTGGGCCGAGCACCGCGTGAAGCTGCTCAAGCGGCTCGCGGGGCGGCTGCCGAGGGACGTGCGGGTCTGGGCTCTGCGCGAGGCGCCCGGCGGCTTCAACGCCCGGTTCTCCGGGGTCTGGCGGCGCTACGCCTACCGGGTCACCGACAACCCGGGCGGCGTCGACCCGCTGCTGCGCGGCCACGTCCTGTGGCACGACTGGCCGCTCGACGTGGACGCCATGAACGAGGCAGCCCGCGGACTGCTGGGCGAGCACGACTTCGCCGCCTACTGCAAGAAGCGGGAGGGGGCCACCACCATCCGGACGCTGCAGGAGCTGAGCCTGGTGCGCGGGGAGGACGGGATCGTCACCGCCACCGTGCGGGCCGACGCCTTCTGCCACAACATGGTGCGCTCCCTCATCGGGGCGCTGCTGTTCGTCGGCGACGGCCACCGGGCGTCCGACTGGCCGGCGAAGGTACTGGCAGCGGGTGTCCGGGACTCGGCCGTGCACGTCGTACGGCCGCACGGGCTGACGCTGGAGGAGGTCGGCTACCCGGCGGACGAGCTGCTCGCGGCCCGGAACAAGGAGGCCCGCAACAAGCGGTCCCTGCCCGGGGCCGGCTGCTGCTGATCAGCCCTCCGCCGCCGCCGACGCCTGGGCCTCGCCGCGCCCGCGGATCTGCCGGAAGGCGAACTCGGCGAGGTCGTCGCCGGCCCGGAACACCCCCGTGGACTTCTCCGTGACGTCCTTGCCGCTCGCGGAACCGGCGACGGTGAAGTAGGCGTAGCGGCCGTAGGAGTTGGTGGTGGAACGGCAGACCGCGCCGGTGCAGAAGGACTTGACGCCGCCGCCGGACAGCGAGCGCACGATGCTCTTCTTGTCGGCCTGCTTCTTGGCCTTGGCGGCCTGCGCCTCGGTGTCGAAGACGGCCACGCCGACGGTCACGGCGGTATCGCCCTCGGTGTACGTGACGCGGATCAGGCGGGTGCAGTCATTGTCGTTCAGGACCTTCGGCAGGGTGCCCTGGGCGGCGGAGCCGCAGGTGCGGGTGTCGGCCGTCGGGCCCTTCTTGTAGACCGTCTCGCCCATGGTCAGCTGCGTGCCGGGGAAGAGCAGGTCCGGGCTGAGCGGGGCCTTGTCCTTCTTGACGCTGGACACGAAGTCCTTCGGGTTCAGCGGCGGCGGGGCGCTGGTCGGTGCGAAGGAGGGGGCGGTGGCCGTCGCGCTCGGGATGTCGGCCGTCCCGGGGAGCTGCGAGGAGGGGCCGTCGGACGCCTGGCCGGAGCCGTTCGCCGAGACCACGGCCACGGCGACGGCACTGGCTATCGCCACGGTGGCCAGCGCGCCCCCGCCGATGAGGAACAGCCGGCGGCGCTTGGCACGGGCCTCGGAGGCCTCGGCGAGGGCCGCCCAGTCCGGCGTGTTGTCGCTCTCGCCACTGTTCCAGGGCTGCTGCTGTTGCTGCTGCGACTGCGGTTTCCAGGGATCCCACTGTGACTGAGGTCCCCCCTGCCCAAAGCTCATGGGGCGCATCTTAGACGGGCCGAGCGGCGTGCTGGTGCGCGTCCCTGGGGCCCGCAGCGCCTAGCGTTCCGTTCATGCGGACGGGCAAAAGCGACATCTCCGGGTGGTTGGTGCGACCGGCGGGAGGGCACCTGTGGGCGGTTCTCGTGACCGTGCTGGCGGCCTGCGCGGCACACGCGGCACGTGTGACCTCGGACGGCGGGATGGACAACGCGATCGTCGTGCGGGCCGCCCGCACCTGGCTGGCCGGCGGCTCCCCGTATGACGATCCGCACTTCCTCTATTTTCCGAGCGCGGTCCTCGCCGCCGTCCCGCAGGTGCTGCTGCCCGGGGCCGTGCTGCGGGTGCTGGTCCCGTGCGCGGTGACGGCCCTGCTGGCGCTGGCCTGGGCCTGTGCGCTGCTGCTGCACCGCGTGCCGCTCGGCAGTCGGCTCGCGGTCCTCGGGCTGACCGGGCTCGCGGCGGGCTTCGCGCCGTTCGGGCACCTGGTGCGGCTCGGCAACTGGACGGTGACGGCGGCCGTGGCGCTCCCGCTGTCCCTGCTGCTGGCGAGCCGGGGCCGGTGGACGGCGGCGGGAGCGGTCGTCGGCGCGGCGATCGCGCTCAAGCCGCTGCTCGCGCCCCTCGTCCTCCTCTTCCTGTTCGCCGGGCGGTGGCGGGCGCTGGCGGCGGCCGTCCTGGTGCCCGCGCTGGCCTCCGGCGCGGCGGCGCTGGCGATGCCCGACCCGGCCGGCTTCTTCACCCGCACCCTGCCTTTCCTGCTGCACGGCGACGACGGCTTCGTGCGGCTCTACGAGGCCTCCCCGGCGGCCGTCCTGCCCCGGCTGGGGGTGCCGCAGGGGCTCGCGCAGGGGCTCGCGGTGGCGGCGGCCTGCGCCGGGGTGCTCTGCGCGTACCGGCGCTGGCGCCGTGCCGACCCGGGTCCGCTGCGGCTGGCGGAGACCGGCGCCGGACTGATGCTCTCGGCGTTCCTCGTCTCCCGGCCCTCCTACGACCACTACCTCCTGGTCGTCCTGCCGCTGCTGCTCGCCGGGCTGCCGTACGGCGGATCGGTGGCTCGCGGGGTGTGGTTCTGGATCTCCCTGGTGCCCCAGGTACCGGGGCTGACCTGGCCGTGGCTGGAGTCGGAGCGCCGCCGGGCCTTCCGGGACGCGTTCACGCTGTGCGTGCTGGCGGTGACGGTGGCCCGGCAGGGCCGGTCCGGTGCGCCGGACGCCGGCGGCCGGGTACCGTCCGGGCGGGCGCCCGAGCCCGCGCGGGCCTCGGCGACCCCGTTTTGACCCGGCCGTGGCCGCCCGGGTATTCTGCACAGTCGTATGTGTATTGGCTTGCTCATTCTCACGTGAGGGGCCCTTACACCGGTCCACCGGGACCGATGACCAGCGACCAGCACGCGGTATGCGTCACCGCGGTGCGGTCAGGGCTGTCGTGATCGTCTTCGGTGACCAGTCAGGACCACTCACTGAAGAAGCGAAGGCTACGAACCGTGCGTACGTACAGCCCCAAGCCCGGCGATGTGACGCGTCAGTGGCACGTCATCGACGCTCAGGACGTCGTCCTGGGTCGTCTGGCCACCACTGCGGCCTCCATCCTGCGCGGCAAGCACAAGCCGATCTACGCGCCCCACGTCGACACCGGTGACTTCGTCATCATCATCAACGCCGACAAGGTGCACCTCTCCGGCAACAAGCGGACCCAGAAGATGGCGTACCGCCACTCCGGCTACCCGGGCGGTCTGCGCTCGGTGCGCTACGACGAGCTGCTGGACAAGAACCCGGAGAAGGCGGTCGAGAAGGCCGTCAAGGGCATGCTCCCGAAGAACTCCCTGGGCCGTCAGATGCTCTCGAAGCTGAAGGTCTACAAGGGTGACCAGCACCCGCACGGCGCGCAGCAGCCGCAGCCGTTCGAGATCACCCAGGTCGCGCAGTAGTTCCGGCCACCCTTTAAGACTGAAGAGAATCTGAGGAGCATCGTGGCCGAGACCACTCCCGAGACCACTCCCGAGACCACTCCCGAGCAGCCGCTCGAAGAGCTCGACATCGACAGCTACACCACCGAGTCCGAGGTGCCCGTCGAGGGCGAGTACACCTCGGAGTCCATGGCCTCCGCGTTCGGCGAGCCGCAGCCGGCCGCCGGCCTGGGCCGTCGCAAGAACGCCATCGCCCGCGTCCGGATCGTCCCGGGCACCGGCAAGTGGAAGGTCAACGGGCGCACGCTCGAGGACTACTTCCCGAACAAGGTGCACCAGCAGGAAGTCAACGAGCCCTTCAAGGTGCTCGAGCTCGACAACCGCTACGACGTCATCGCCCGCATCTCGGGTGGCGGCGTCTCCGGTCAGGCCGGTGCGCTCCGTCTCGGTGTCGCCCGCGCCCTGAACGAGGCCGACGTCGACAACAACCGCGGCGCGCTCAAGAAGGCCGGTTACCTCAAGCGTGACGACCGTGCGGTCGAGCGCAAGAAGGCCGGTCTGAAGAAGGCCCGCAAGGCTCCGCAGTACAGCAAGCGCTAAGCCTCGCTGCCTGTACTCCGAACGCCCCGGCGGCACGCCACTGTGCTGCCGGGGCGTTCGTTTATCCCCAACGTTGGGCGTATAACGGCACAAGACGTTCAAGCGTTCAGAAGCTCAAAGGCTTGTGTTCGGAATTGACGTTTCCTCAGGAGGACAAGTGGGACGACTCTTCGGCACGGACGGCGTGCGCGGCGTCGCCAACGCGGATCTGACGGCCGAGCTGGCGCTCGGGCTCTCCGTGGCCGCGGCGCACGTACTGGCCGAGGCGGGCACCTTCGCCGGACACCGGGCGACCGCGGTGGTCGGCCGGGATCCGCGCGCCTCCGGCGAGTTTCTGGAAGCAGCCGTCGTCGCGGGCCTGGCCAGCGCCGGCGTGGACGTGCTGCGGGTCGGCGTGCTGCCGACGCCCGCGGTGGCCCACCTCACCGGCGCGCTCGGCGCCGACCTCGGCGTGATGCTGTCCGCCAGCCACAACGCCATGCCCGACAACGGCATCAAGTTCTTCGCCCGCGGCGGCCACAAGCTGGCCGACGAGCTGGAGGACCGGATCGAGTCCGTCTACGCGGAGCACCGCACCGGCGCCCCCTGGGACCGCCCGACCGGCGCCGGCGTGGGCCGGGTGCGGGACTACGACGAAGGGCTCGACCAGTACGTCGCGCACCTCGTCGGCGTCCTCCCGAACCGGCTCGACGGTCTGAAGATCGTCCTCGACGAGGCGCACGGCGCGGCCTCCCGGGTCTCGCCGGAGGCGTTCGCGCGGGCCGGTGCCGAGCTGGTCACCATCGGCGCGGTGCCCGACGGCCTCAACATCAACGACGGCTGCGGCTCCACCCACCTCGACCTGCTCAAGGCCGCCGTCGTGGAGCACGGCGCGCACCTCGGCATCGCCCACGACGGCGACGCCGACCGCTGCCTGGCCGTGGACCACACCGGCGCGGAGGTGGACGGCGACCAGATCCTCGCCGTGCTCGCGCTGGCCATGCGGGAGCGGGAGGCGCTGCGCTCGGACACGGTCGTCGCGACGGTCATGTCCAACCTGGGCTTCAAGCTCGCCATGGAGCGCGAGGGCATCCGGTTCGTGCGGACCGGCGTCGGCGACCGGTACGTCCTGGAGGAGATGAAGGAGCACGGCTACGCCCTCGGCGGCGAGCAGTCCGGGCACGTCATCATCCTCGACCACGCCACCACCGGTGACGGCACGCTGACCGGGCTGATGCTGGCGGCGCGGGTCGCGCAGACGGGGCGTACGCTGCGGGATCTCGCGGGGGTGATGGAGCGGTTGCCGCAGGTGCTGATCAATGTGCCGGATGTGGACAAGTCCCGGGTGACGACCTCTGCGGAGTTGGCTACGGCGGTTTCCGAGGCCGAGCGGGAGCTGGGTAGCACCGGGCGGGTGCTGTTGCGGTCCTCGGGGACCGAGCCGTTGGTGCGGGTCATGGTCGAGGCGGCGGATATCGAGCAGGCTCGGTCTGTTGCCGGGCGGCTGGCCGATTCTGTTAAGTCCGCGCTGGGGTAGTTCGGCGGGCTGCGGCGCCGTCGTGGCTTGTCGCGCCCACGCGGCGGAGCCGCATATCAGCAGAGCCCCGCGCCCCTAGGTGGGTTTTGTGATCCGGCGTCGTTGGGTTGCCCATAGGGCCTTTTGGGCCAGCAACGTCAGGGTGCCCGCCACGACGATGCCGAACAGGTTCAGTAGGAGTTGTTCGCTGGAGCCCACCGTCTGGTCGGTGTCGCCGAAGCTCAGGGCCACGGCCGCGTTCGCGGCGGCGGGGACCGTGGTGACGGAGATGGCGACGCCTACCAGGGCACCGGACTTCGCCGAGGTCAGCGACAGGGTGCCCGCGATTCCGGCGAGGACCGCCACCACGAAGGAGAACCAGTCGGGGGCGTAGATGAACCCGGTGTTGGGCCGCTCCGCCTCCAGCTGGGCCTCGCTGAACAGGCCGAACCCGGCCATGATCCAGCTGAAGCCCACCGTCACCGCCATCGCCACCGCGAAGCCCACCAGCAGGGCGATCAGTGAGCGCAGGGCCAGCCGCGGGGCCCGCTGGACGATCGCGGTGCAGACGCCGGCGAGGGGGCCGAACTCCGGGCCGACCGCCATCGCGCCCACGATCAGGATCGCGTTGTCCAGCACCACGCCGCAGGCCGCGATCATCGTGGCCAGCGTGATGAAGGCGATGTAGGTGATGGAGAGGGTCGACTCCTCGTGCGTCGCCTCCTCCAACTGCTCCCACAGCACCGCGTCGGCGGGCTCGCCCGGAGCGTCCTTCTCCGCCTTGTCGGCGCGCTTGGAGAGGGCCAGGTCGATGTTCTCCGCGGTGATGGCGCCGTGCGTGTCGATGCCCAACGCCCGCAGGCCGCCGATGAGTTCGTCGCCGGCCTCGCGGGCCACGTCGCACATGACGACGTCCCCCTCGGGCTCGCGGGCGACGCCGGGCAGGACGACCAGATGGGTGGTGCCGACCGTACGGTCGATCAGGCGGACCACCTCGTCGGTCCGGTCGGCCGGTGTGATCAGGCGCAGATGCAGCAGCATCCGGTATTTCTACCGTCGACGGCGCCCCGCGTCACAGCTTGCGCAGGCTGAGGCGCTGCACCTTGTGGTCGGGGCCCTTGCGCAGGACGAGGGTGGCCCGGCCCCGGGTGGGGGCCACGTTCTCCACCAGGTTGGGCTTGTTGATGGTGCGCCAGGTGGTGCGGGCGTAGTCGAGGGCCTCCTCCTCCGACACCTGGGTGTACTTGCGGAAGTACGAGGACGGGTTCTGGAAGGCGGTCTCGCGCAGCTTCCGGAAGCGGCTGAGGTACCAGCGCTCGATGTCCTCGGTGCGGGCGTCGACGTACACGCTGAAGTCGAAGTAGTCGGCGAGTCCGACCCTGGTGCGGCCGTCCTTGCCGGGCAGCGCGGGCTGGAGCACGTTGAGGCCCTCGACGATCAGGATGTCGGGGCGGCGGACGACGAGCTTCTGGTCCGGGACGATGTCGTAGATGAGGTGCGAGTAGACGGGTGCCGTGACCTCGGCCTTGCCCGCCTTGATGTCGGCGACGAAGCGGGTCAGGGCCCGGCGGTCGTAGGACTCGGGGAAGCCCTTCCGGGACATCAGGCCGCGGTCCTCCAGCTCCTGCGTCGGCAGCAGGAAGCCGTCGGTCGTGACCAGTTCCACGCGCGGGTGCTCGGGCCAGCGGGACAGCAGCGCCTGGAGCAGGCGGGCGACGGTGGACTTGCCGACCGCGACCGAACCGGCGACCCCTATGACGAACGGGGTGCCGGACTGGGAGCCCCGGGCGCCGAGGAAGGTGTTCAGGGCGCCGCGCAGGCCGTCGGTGGCGCCGACGTAGAGGTTGAGGAGCCGGGACAGCGGGAGGTAGATGTCCCGCACCTCGTCGAGGTCGATGACATCGCCGAGGCCGCGCAGCTTCTCCACCTCCTCGGCGGTCAGCGGCAGCGGCGTCTTGTCGCGCAGCGCGCTCCACTCGGGGCGGGTGAGGTCGACGTAGGGAGTCGCCTCCGGCCGCTGCCGGTGGGCGCTCCGGGGCATCGAGGAGACCGGAGAGATCACAGTCCATTGTTAACGGAGTTTGAACCGGGCGGCAGGTGGCCTGTGTCACGCTCGCCCGGGGCCGGCACGGGGGAGATCACGTGGGCGTCACGGTCGGATACCGGGTGGCACATCCTTGATCACCTGTGAGTTCGCTGCGTCTAGAGTTCTCGCACGTTTGTGCGGATGTTTGTACGGATGTTTGTGCGGACGCTTGTGTGGACCTTCAAGAACCTCCGCCATCTGGAAGAAAGAGCCCGCCGTGAGACTGACCGTCATCCGCCGTGCCGCGCTCGCGGCCTCCGCCGCTGCCCTGGCCCTGCTCGGCACCGCCTGCGGGTCCTCCGACGACGGCGGTGGCGACGGCGACGCCGGCAAGGCGGCCGGTGACGGCAAGGACGGCGGCACGAGCGCTGCCGCGGCCCCGGCGCTCACCGCGGCCGAGCTGGAGAAGGCGGCCCTCGCGCAGGCGGACGTCAAGAACGGCAAGGTCACCGAGGTGTCGGCGGCGGACGACGTGGCCAAGGACAAGGTGAAGGGCGACAAGGCGGAGTGCGAGCCGCTCGCCTTCGCCGAGACCGGCGTCCCCCTGGGCGAACCGGCGGTGACCGTCAAGCGGAGCTGGACCGAGGGCGCGAAGAAGCCGTCCGGCGACGCGGGCACCGAGGAGGCCATCGGCGCCGCGTTCGACCTGGACAAGGCGCTGGTGACGCTGGCGACCTACGACGACGGCGGTGCCGAGGCGGTGCTGAAGGACGTGAAGGAGGCGGCCGGCACCTGCGCCGGCGGCTTCACCTTCACCGCGATGGGCGAGCCGGCCAAGATCGCCAAGGTGGCGCAGGGGGAGGCGACCGGCGGGGCGGACGAGGCCGTCGCGATGACGATGACGATGGTCGGCGAGGACGGCGACGAGTTCCCGGTCAAGGTGTCCGTCACCCGCAAGGGCTCCACCGTCGCCACCTTCACCGTCCTCAATCTGGCCGCCGCGGGGACCGGCGAGGACTTCCCGTTCCCCACGGAGATCAGCGACGCGCAGCTCGCCAAACTGGGCTGAGTCCGGCCGCCGGGCGTTCGTACCCCGGTGGGAATTTCCGATTTCGGGCACGACAAGGCCGGTTCGGGACCGGATCTGATCGTAGGCTGCCGGTCATGTGCGGAATCGTGGGATACGTGGGGTCGCAGTCGGCGCTCGATGTCGTCATGGCCGGACTGAAGCGGCTCGAGTACCGGGGATACGACTCGGCGGGCGTCGCCGTGCTCGCCGACGGCGGCCTCGCCACCGCCAAGCGGGCCGGCAAGCTCGTCAACCTCGACAAGGAACTGTCCGAACACCCGCTGCCGTCCGCCGCGACCGGCATCGGCCACACCCGCTGGGCCACCCACGGCGGCCCCACCGACGCCAACGCCCACCCGCACCTCGACAACGCGGGCCGGGTGGCCGTGGTGCACAACGGCATCATCGAGAACTTCGCGTCGCTGCGGGCCGAGCTGGCCGAGCGCGGCCACGAACTGCCCTCCGAGACCGACACCGAGGTCGTCGCCCACCTGCTCGCCGAGGAGTTCTCCGGCTGCGCCGACCTCGCCGAGGCGATGCGGCTGGTGTGCCGGCGGCTGGAGGGCGCGTTCACCCTGGTCGCGGTGCACGCGGACGCGCCGGACGTGGTCGTCGGCGCCCGCCGCAACTCGCCGCTCGTGGTGGGCGTGGGGGAGGGCGAGTGCTTCCTCGCCTCGGACGTGGCGGCCTTCATCGCCCACACCCGGGACGCCGTCGAGCTGGGCCAGGACCAGGTCGTCGAACTGCGCCGGGACGGCGTCACGGTCACGGGCTTCGACGGCAGCCCGGCCGACGTCCGCTCGTACCACGTCGACTGGGACGCCTCGGCCGCCGAGAAGGCCGGCTACGACTACTTCATGCTCAAGGAGATCGCCGAGCAGCCCAAGGCCGTCGCCGACACCCTGCTGGGCCGCATCGACGGCTCCGGCACGCTGAGCCTGGACGAGGTGCGCATCCCGCCGGGGGTGCTGCGCGAGGTCGACAAGGTCGTCATCGTCGCGTGCGGTACGGCCTTCCACGCCGGACTGATCGCCAAGTACGCCATCGAGCACTGGACGCGGGTCCCCTGCGAGGTGGAGCTGGCCAGCGAGTTCCGCTACCGCGACCCGATCCTCGACCAGCAGACGCTGGTCGTCGCGATCTCCCAGTCCGGCGAGACCATGGACACCCTCATGGCCCTGCGCCACGCCCGCGAGCAGGGCGCCAAGGTGCTGGCCATCTGTAACACCAACGGCTCCACCATCCCGCGCGAGTCCGACGCGGTGCTCTACACGCACGCGGGACCCGAGGTCGCCGTCGCCTCCACCAAGGCGTTCCTCACCCAGCTGGTGGCCTGCTACCTGGTCGCCCTCTACCTCGGGCAGGTGCGGGGCACCAAGTACGGCGACGAGATCCGCGACGTCGTCCGCGACCTCTCGCGGATCTCCGGCGCGGTCGAGCGGGTCCTGGAGACCATGGAGCCCGTGCGCGAACTGGCGCGCTCCCTCGCCCACAAGAACACGGTGCTGTTCCTGGGCCGGCACGTCGGCCACCCGGTCGCCCTCGAAGGCGCCCTGAAGCTCAAGGAGTTGGCGTACATGCACGCCGAGGGCTTCGCGGCGGGCGAGCTGAAGCACGGGCCGATCGCGCTGATCGAGGAGGACCTGCCGGTCGTCGTGGTCGTGCCGTCCCCGCGCGGGCGCTCCGTCCTGCACGACAAGATCGTGTCCAACATCCAGGAGATCAGGGCCCGGGGCGCCCGCACCATCGTGATCGCCGAGGAGGGCGACGAGGCGGTCGTCCCGTACGCCGACCACCTGGTCCGCATCCCGGCCACGCCGACCCTGCTCCAGCCGCTGGTGGCGACGGTGCCGTTGCAGGTCTTCGCGTGCGAGCTGGCGACGGCCCGGGGCAACGAGGTGGATCAGCCGCGGAACCTGGCGAAGTCGGTGACGGTGGAGTGAGCGGGTTTCAGGGCGTCGAGGAAGGTGGTGAAGGTTCCGGCCGGGAAGGTGAGGGTTGCCCTGGCCGGGGTCTTGGAGTCGCGGACGGCGACGAGGGTGGGGGAGTGGGCTGTCTCCACGCAGGAATTGCCGTCACCGGGACCTGAATAGGACGACTTCCGCCAGTTGCTGGGAGTGTCCATGTGTACCTCACCGCTCCTTCGTCAGCCTGTGGATGAAGTCGCGCGACTGGTCCGGGTCGAGCGACGCACCCTCCACCTTACGGAAGAGCGTCCGAAATGCGCTGAGTTGGTCCTCGCCATCGATGAAGGCCGTGCCGTGCGGTGCGTCGCGCGCGACGGTGTGCCAGTCTCTAGATTGCGCACATGGTCACCTCCACCCACGAGACCTCGCATCGGATCTTCCAGGATCGCCCGGAGGTTCTCGCCCCGATCTTCGAGGCGTTGGGGCTGCCGCCGCCCGCCAAGGCGGACATCGAGCCCCTGACTCCCGACGCCACGGAGCTGAAGCCGCTGGAGCGTCGTGTGGACACGGTGCTGCGGGTCGAGCCGTCGGAGGGAGAGCCCTTCCTCCTCGCCGTCGAGGCCCAGACCCGTAAGGCGCCGGACAAGGGTGTCAACTGGGCGTACTACGTGGCCTACTTGCGGGCGAAGTTCAACCTGCCGGTGCTGCTCGTAGCCGTATGCCGCAGCAGAACCACGGCGAGCTGGGCCGCAGGCCCCTTCGAGTGCAAGGTCGGGCCCTGATTGATGGCCCACGGAATGCGGTCGTTCGACGTAGCCACGGCCAAGTACTGGTCGGAAATGCTGGAAGTGGGCTTGGAGAACACTCCGGCCCGAGACACGTGGAGGGAGCTGGAGAAGGTGGTCATTTCTTACTTCCCGGGCCGTGGAACGGTCTTCGAGGAGGCGTACTACGACGGGGAGGCCAAGGGCAAGGCTGCGGGCATCGCGGCCGGTATGGCCAAGGCGGTGTTGCGGATTCTCGAGAATCGCGGCATCGCTGCCTCCGACGACGTACGCACCCGCGTCAGTGACTGCACGGACCTGGCCCGCCTCGACGACTGGCTCGGCCGGGCCGTAACGGTCGACCAGGCGGAGGAACTGTTCACTGGGATGCCGGACGAGCCGCAGGAGGAGCCCGACTCGGCGTGAGTCAGTGGTCTGATCGCTGAAGCACGGTCACAACCTGGAAGCGTTCCAGGACCGCAGGCGTCGCGTCGTCCACCATGAAGTCCGGGTCGTCCAGCGCCGCTCGCATCTCTTCGCCGTGCCAGAACCGCTCGTGGCCTGCACGCCACTCGGCCACGCTGGTGTACCCCTCGCCCTCGTCGACCGCGTGGGCGAGGTCCACCTGACCGACGGGGACCACGCGTACGTCGGTCACCTCTATGACGGCGACCGGACGGTCCCGGGAGTCGACGACCACCTCGCGGCTGCCGACCTCCGGCAGCGGCTCGCCCTCGTGCTCGTAGTCGGCGACGAGCCCGGTCGTGGAGGTCTTCGAACCGTCGAGGATCGCCGCGACGAGTTGGTCGCGCAGGGGGCCGGGGAAGGCGAATTCCACCGTGGGGAGCGAGGCGGGGTCCGAGAGCGGGGGCTCGGGGCTGGACGGCATGCGATCACCGTATCGCCCCGGCGTGCCACAACACGCCCCGCTCGTCCCGTCCCGCCCGAGCAACGGCCGGCAGGTGAGGGTGAGGAGCAGTCCGGCGACCAGTGAGCCGCTCAGCCCGGAGGCGAGGTCTGCGACGGTGTCGTTGTAGGTCACTCGCATCGACCGGGGCAGCAGTTGCTCGACGACCCACTCGTAGATCTCCCAGAGGGCGGCCGCGGCGAGCCCCGTCAGGGCGACCCACGCGGCGAGCACCCACGAGGGCGCAGCGGCCGCGCCCCGACGAAGCCCGGTCCCGCCCGCCCGGAGCAACGCGGCCAGCAGGACGACCGAACCGCTGCCGGTCAGGGCGAAGTGGACCACCGTGTCCAGGTGGGGGACGGCTCGGTACCAGTTCACCGCGTCACACCACAGCGCCACCGCGACGGCCACCGCGAAGACGGCCTGGAACGGCGGAACGGCGAGGCGGAGGGCGGCGATCACGGCCAGCAGGAGGAGCCCGAGAGCGAAGCGCAGGGTCTTCAACTGTTGGAGCTTTCGCTTAAACAGGCCGAGCAACGCTACTTATCAGATGTGTGGTTGATCCGCAGAATTTCGGGCCAGGTTTCCTCCCATTGAATGCGTTTCCTACTGATTCTGGTGGGCTGGTGGTGCGGGGT